>JAJZJK010000034.1 GCA_021851145.1 Nanobdellota archaeon | reverse complement strand
TTTTTATTTTATTAGTTGAATTTCAATATCGTTTGGCATTGCAGATAACAGAATATCCTTTACGGAAACGTCAGATTGCTGGCTAACTGCATGATGGACAGGTCAAACAAGCTTCAATTCAGCGTACCAGAGTTCGAGATGAGGCGAGAGGATAATACGGACATTCGCAATAAGGTGCTTAGCCTAACGCCCAAAGACCGCAAGAGGTTAGGCATAAATAAGTCAACGTTGTGGTATATGCAGAAGCACATAAAAGAAGGCAAGAAGATCAAGGTTTATAGAAAGGTTATGGGCAAAATTAAGTAGTGTTGCTTATGGATTGGAAAGAATTTGAAGATATTGCAAGGAATGCTATCCAAAAAGAATTAGGCTGTACTTTAAGTAATGATACATTGGATATTACTGGAAAAAGTAAAAATTTTGATTTGGTTAATGAAAGTAGGAGGATTGTAGGCGATATAAAGTATTATTCTATGACAAAAGGAGGTAATATTCCATCAGCCAAATTTTCTACTTTAAATGAGTATGCTTGGCTTATGCAAAGATTAGAAAAATCAACTAAACATAAATGGAAAAAGGTATTTGTTATAGGAACAGACAAATCACTAGTAGAAAAATATATTGAAACGTATGGAAAATGGTTAGATGATATCGAAATATATTATTGCTCAAAGAGTGGAAAAATTAGCAGAATGGCACGAATTCAGGCATTTAGATGATTGATATGATACTAAAGTATATAAACTTTTATTTATGTAAATTAATTACAAAATTGCGTTATGGCAACGCTATACAAATAGCCGACTGTTTATGGGCGAAGGTAGAAAGGCAAGAACGTGTTTGTTAGCGTATGCTTTATGCAATAAATGATGATATTTATGCCTATTTTAAACTGGATTGGTAAAGAAGCCGTTGTAAATCACGATAAAGAAGTGCCTTTTAGATTGTTGAAAAAAGTAAAATCGCTTTCCTATGGCGAAAACTCGCAGAACTTGATAATACATGGCGATAATCTTGAAGCTTTGAAAGCCTTAATGCCATATTATCAAGGGCAAGTAAAATGCATTTACATTGATCCACCATATAACACAGGCAATGAAGGATGGGTCTATAATGATAAGGTAAACTCGCCTAAAATCAAAAAGTGGCTAGGCAAGGTGGTCGGGAGCGAGTCTGAGGACTTATGCAGGCATGATAAATGGCTGTGCATGATGTATCCGAGATTGAAACTTCTTAGAGATTTGCTGAGCGATGACGGAGTTATTTTTGTTAGTATTGATGATAACGAACTATCGAATCTAAGATTGATAATGGATGACATATTTTCGGAACAGAATCGCATAGATCGTGGAATACTCATCTGGAACAATGCTGGTTCTACAAGAGGATTTAGACGCATTGTAAAAAATCATGAGTATATTCTTGCCTATGGTAAAAATCAAGAGTTGGTAGAATCGCTCTATCTAAAGAATTTTCCAGCAGAATTAGATTTGATAGATGAAAGATTACAAATAAAAAGAACAAACAGAAATCCGCTTGCAAAAGTTGTCTTTCCTAAAGGTTTGAAAATAGAGGGTGTTGAGGATGCTACATTTAAAGGTCTTATTGGTGATGGAACTAATAGAATTGATATAGTAGGAAATGAAATGGTATTCAAAAAGGGGATTTTAATTAAAGACGTTACTTTAGAGGCTTCGTTCCCTTATAAAAACCAAATGATAGAGTTCTTTTCAAAAATCGGTACAGGAGAAAAAACATACGATTACAAAGGGCAGGAGTGGATTGATGTTTATTTTCGTAAGAATGGTGTGCCTTATTTTCGTAAAAAACGTGGCACGCTAGTTTTAGGCTCTGTTATGAATGAGCTACCAAATAGCGGTAGCCTAGATATTGAAAAATTAAACATGAAAAATATATTTAATAACCCTAAACCTGTTGAATTAGTAAAAAGGTTAATTTCATTTTTTACTAGCGATGATGACATTGTTTTGGATTCTTTTGCAGGTTCAGGCACAACAGGGCACGCCGTTTTAGACCTGAATAAAGAAGATGGTGGCAACCGCAAGTTTATTTTAGTTGAATTAGAAGACAAAGTTGCAAAAGATATAACCGCAGAACGAGTAAAGAGAGCAATAGGAAAGTATGGTTATAAAGATGGTTTTGAGTTTTGTGAATTAGACAAATCCTTATTTAATGAAAATGGACAAATAGAGCAGGAATGCACTTTTGAGCAGTTAGCCACATACATCTACTTTACCGAAACTAATACCAATATTGATAGAAAAGCAATATTGGGAAACTTCATTGGTGGCTACGACGAAACTGAGTACTACCTCATATTCAAGGAAAAGGGCAAAAATATTCTTAACAAAGAATTTCTAAATAAGCTAGAAAAGAGCAATAAAAGAAAGGTAATTTATGCTGATAAATGCCTTATCGATGAAAGAACACTAGAAAAGCATAATATTCAATTCAAACAGATTCCTTATGAGGTAATGGTGTATTAATGGAACTGAAAATTTATCAGCAAAAATCTTTGGATATAATTAATAAATTTCTCAAAGGCCTAGAAAAAGTAAAGCCCGCCTATGCTTTTATGGATTTAACAAAGCAACCATACAAGGACGAGTTCTTTGGCGAGGATATTCCTTTTATCTGCGTAAAAATACCGACTGGCGGAGGGAAAACGCTAGTTGGATGTCATTCGGTTATTCAAATAATGGATTCGTTCTTGAAGGAGAAGATGGGTCATGGGATAGTGATGTGGTTTGTCCCTTCTGAGCCTATCAAAAGCCAAACATTGAGAAAGTTCAAAGATAGAAAAGACATGCATAGAAGGGCGTTGGATGAGTATTTTGACAATAACGTAAAGATATTCTCAAACGAGGAAGCACTAAGGATAACGAAAAATGATGTCGATGATAACGTTTGTATAATAGTTTCAATTTTAGACGCTTTTAGAAAAGAGAAGACATTGCAGAACAAATACAAAGTCTATCAGGAAAACGGGGCTTTGATAGGTCATTTTGAAGATGCGGAACTACCTAATACTTTGGAGAAAGACGATTCTGGTGTTGTAAAGTCTCTAGCGAATGTTATCCGATTGAATAATCCGCTAATTGTGATTGACGAAGGGCACAAAACAAAGACAAAATTGTCAATAGAGTTCTTGAAAGACCTGAACCCTAGTTTTGTGATAGAGTACACAGCAACGCCTAGACCAGAAAGTAACATACTAGTAGAGATACATTCATCAGAGCTAAAAGAACAACAGATGGTAAAATTGCCGTTAGTACTGGAAAGCCATTCTCAATGGCAAAATGCGATACTACAAGGGGTTCTAAAGCGTCATGAACTAGAAAATATTGCCAAGAAAGAAAAAGGAGAACGAATCAGACCTATTGCACTGTTTCAAGCAGAACAAGAAAAAGAAGACGAGAAAAAGATAACCGTTGGCAATATTAGGGATTTTCTTATAAGAGAGGGCAAAATTCCAGAGGACGAAATAGCTATAAAGACTTCTACACAGAACGATTTAGATGGTGTTGATTTATTTAGCAAAAGTTGTAAGATAAGATACATTATTACCGTAAACGCTCTGACTGAGGGCTGGGATTGCTCTTTTGCATACATCCTAATCTCTGTTGCTAATATCGGGTCTAGGATTGCAGTTGAGCAAATCATCGGCAGAATTATGCGTATGCCTTTTGCTAAAAGAAAAGAACAAGAAGAACTGAACAGAAGCTATATCTTTGCCTCTGCAAGAAACTTCAACGAAGCCGCAGCCGAGATAATATCAGGTCTAGAAAGTCATGGGTACAGCAAACACGACATGATTAATTCTGCTGAAGATAAAAAACAGTATGAATTTGATGTTGAAAGAAGGATAAATGAAGACTTTAGTCCACCGATCTTAGCCTATGAAAATGATGAGCTTTCTTTTGAGGATTTGATAGGTGAAGATTTTGAATTATCAGAGCAAAATGCCAGTATTGATTTTAAACCGCACTATGATAGTGATGGAAAAGCAATCATAGACATAAAAGAAGACGATAAGTGGGTTCGTGGAGCGCAAAAGGTCTTAAAACTAACCTATATAGATAAGAATTTTACAAAGAAGGAGCTAGTGCAATGGTTAGATAAACGCCTTAGATTTACTGTGCTTGATCAAGATGACAAAGTAAAGTTCTTAGAAAAAGCAATAGATAGTATTAAGGGGCATACAATTCAGGATTTATCAATAAATAGATACCTCCTACTTCAAAAACTAGATAATACGATAACTGAAATACTGATCCAACATGCGAAAAATAGTTTTTACCAAGCTCTTAAAGATAGTAGAATAAAGGTTAGGTCGTTCGAAAGTTTTCCTATAGCTATAACATTATATGATGAAATCCCAGAAGAGTTTAATAAAAACTATTACCAAAAGATAGACAAACTGAATAAAGAGGAGAAAAGGTTTATAGAAAGATTCGACTTGGACACGCTACCAAATATCAGGTTTTGGATAAGAAACAGGGATAGGAAAGACCCATTCTATCTGCAAGGATGGCACCCAGATAAGTTTTATCCCGATTTTATCGCTGTTACTGATAGGGATAACATCCTAGCTATAGAATGGAAAGGAGAACACCTTATTGGTAATGAGGACACTACTTATAAAGCAGACTTGGCAAAAGAATGGGAAAAATTAGGCAATGGTAAATTACACTTCTTTTTAGCTAGCAACGACAATGTGGATGAAGTACTAAACAAGATAAAAGTTCTGTAGTACCCTCTCTTTCTCAGCCTTATAATGCTAAAACTATGTTAGAAAAAGGTAACATTTGAGGCTTCTATATATAACCTCAT
The DNA here is from genome assembly GCA_021851145.1 of Nanobdellota archaeon. Lineage (GTDB taxonomy): Archaea > Nanobdellota > Nanobdellia > Parvarchaeales > Parvarchaeaceae > Parvarchaeum. Next base: position 71 of record JAJZJK010000034.1, on the reverse strand, counting down.
ATATAAGTTGCTCCGACCGGGATTTGAACCCGGGTTTCAGCCGTGAGAGGGCTGCATCCTTGACCGGACTA
>JAJZJK010000033.1:2050-5003 GCA_021851145.1 Nanobdellota archaeon | reverse complement strand
CCTATAAAGAAACTCTCAAGAAGAGCTCTCTGCGGTTCAAAATAGTTACCGTTATGAAACAGGTAATTAGAATTCAGTATCCTTACAAGCATATCCCAGTTTCTAAGCAGATCAAATTGTATAGAAAAGAAGGCAACTGAAAGGAAAAAGTATACCGCAATAATGTAGTATCTGTACTTGTAAAGTAATTTGTTTAAACTGTTAATTTTTTTATAAAAATCATTTCTTTTCATGAACAACCCATGCAAATTTTTCAGATAAAACATAATTAAATGCAAAAGCTACGATTATACCTATAAAATTTGCTATTAAGTATTCTATCCTGAAAGAAAGCAGAGTGGCTATCACTACATCAATAGATATGCCAATCAAAGCCACAAAATTATACCTGGGAAAAGCTGTAATTGCTTTAGTCCTTCTCCTAAAAGTAAAAAAGTGATTAAGCAAGAAATTGCTTATAACTCCAAATTCTGCGGAAATAAGAAAGTCAATGTATATCGGGATATAAGGATGAAATAAAAACGCAATAAACTCGTTTACTAAAAGTCCTATGAAACCGACAAATGCGAATTTTAATACTCTGTATTTGTTTAGCCTTAAAACCTGCTGTAAGAACTCCATTATGATATTTATTTTAAGCTTTGATTTTCCGTGTTTCCTATAGCCATAATTGTAAACCAGGTGTTTTTTCTTGCTTTCTTTTTTAAGGTTAATGAATATCTCGAGCATTATCTTGTATCCTATGGGCTTTACTTTTTTGAAATCAATGCTAGCTAATCTGAAGCCAAAGAAACCTGACATTGGGTCTTGGAGCCATTTTGCCTCAGGGACAAGTAAATAAAGTAAATTTTTAGCTCCTGCAGATATTATGCCCCGGTTCCAAAGTCTTTTTCCAGATTTTACGCATTCAACAAAATCGTTTTTTTCAAGTAGCTTAAAAACATCTTTTATTCGGCTGTAATCATGCTCGAAATCTGCATCCGCCACCACTATCTCTGCGTTTTTTTCCTTTATGCTGCTTATGCCGTAAACGACTGCAGAAGCAAGTCCTTTCTGGTTTTTTCTTACTATAAGCTTTACATTCTTGAAATTACTGCATATCCTTTCAGTTCCGTCTTTAGAATCATCATCAACTATTATTACATTGAAATCTCTAAGCAAGGGCAAAAGATCCTTTAGGTTTTCTGCTTCCTTGTAAACGGGTATAACCACGTATTTTTTCATTATTATACTTAAAAGTAGAGGGTTTTAATTCTTTTTTACAGAGTGTCTATCTGTAATTTGTGTTTTTCTGTAATACTATTTAACTCTTCTATGATGATATTTAATTCTTCCTTTTTTAATGTATCCATAGTGTTTTCCTTTTTGGCAAAAGACTGGAAAAATTCTGTTTTATTTACGGCTAAAACATCGTTTCTTTTTCTGGGCAGGATGTGAAAATGCAGGTGCTTTATGCTTTGTCCGGCATTTTCTCCGTTTTGTAGCAGAAAATCAAAATCCTTAGTTCCAGCGTATTTCAGGGCTATGAAAACAGCTTTATTTGAAAATGATATAAAACTTTTACGTTCATTCTCATTCATTTCAAGCATGTTTTCAATGTGTCTTTTTGGGAGTACTAAGCAGTGGCCTTTAACTACAGGTCTAATGTTGTATATAGCTACAAAGTTTTCATCTTCATAGAACTTTTCCGCTGCCAGTGTAGTTTTGCTGCAGAATACGCATTCCATATAACTATTTTATTAAATAAACATTTATATATACCTAACTTTTTTAAATTTAATGAATAAAGCATTGCCTATCATTGCGGTTGTAATTGTGGTTTTAGTAGTGGCTGTTTTGGTAGAATATCCGAATATAATACCTAAAACCTCTATAAGCACAAGCACTGCTTCGGTCCCAATAGCCATAACAGATCCTGCAGAAGTACCTGCAAACACAACAAGCTTATACATTGGATATTCTTCATTTAGAGTCGTATATTTCACAGCGAATGCGTCTGGAAATGCTCTGAATGTAAACGTTTCAGGCAGTGTAAATCTCCTTTCATTGGTAAATGTTTCAAAGGTTTTGGCAGTTACACATCTGCCTGCAAATTCATTCTTAAAAGAAGTCCAGTTTAATGTAGTCTCGGCAAATGCAACAATAAACGGGACAACCTACAATGTAAGTGTTCCAAGTCCTATAGTGACAGCGACAGTTCCGGCAAGTTTCAATAAAATAAATAGTTCGTCTTCCTTAGTATTGGATTTTACACCTGCGCTAATAACGGTTTATACTGCAAATTCGACAGAATATGTTCTAATACCTTCAATGCTGGCTTTGTCTTCAACAGGCATAACTGACCACGCTATTGGAGCAATATCGCATATCCCAGCAAACATTAACAGGACGTTTTTCGTAGCAAGACCTAACATAACGATAACATCCGCTTCTCTTGAGCAAGTTGGTAACTTAACTGAGATAAGGGTAACTGTAAAGGATAATTCAAACCAGTCTGTAGTATTGCAGCATTTGAGGCTAAAGATGGTAAATGGTTTCAAGCTTTCTACATTTAATTTTAGCCAGGGTATTTTCAACAATACCAAAGCAAATTTTAAGAAATACTTAATGAATACCAGCAATATAATCTCAAAAGTAAAAGCTCAGCTTCCATCATTTATAAGCAATTTAAACAGGTCCATTTACTCCAATTTAAGCAGCATAAATGCAAGCGTAACAGGTGGCATTGGAGGGATACGCTTTAATTTCACAGGCTCATTGTCGAAGTTCGGAAAAATGGGGCAAGAGATGCAGCAGAGATTTAATGGAATACAAAGCCAGATGAAACAGAACATGGCCGCTAATCAAAATAGGCTAAACATAATGAACAGGATATTGGCAGGGATGTCAATAAATTTCTTTATATCAGCAAACGGGACTCTTTTCCTTCCATTTTCAAGCAATAAGCTTTTCA
>JAJZJK010000033.1:0-1950 GCA_021851145.1 Nanobdellota archaeon | reverse complement strand
CAGAACATGGCCGCTAATCAAAATAGGCTAAACATAATGAACAGGATATTGGCAGGGATGTCAATAAATTTCTTTATATCAGCAAACGGGACTCTTTTCCTTCCATTTTCAAGCAATAAGCTTTTCAATTTGCCTTTTAATGTAAGCAATGTTAAAATCCAAAGGATAAACAGCACAAACATGAATATAACCTATAATCAGTCGGGTCTGTCATCGGAAATCGCAAACAACAGCAGCTTTTCATTGCCGTTTAATTTCGGATATACATTACCAGCTCATGGTACAGTTACACTTACTTTTTCAGGTAATATGGACATAGGTGCGGGGCTGGTTTCATTAGAGCTTGAGCCTGGCACGCAGTACAAACTTTACATTCAGGGTACATATGGTGCAAGCGCATCTTATTCTGTCAATGCTACCAGTTAAAATAATTCTATCTAAAGTAATATAATTAAGATAATTTCTTGCTTACAATAATTATGCAAGAGGAGGAAGACCCTTTCTGTCCCTTATCTGCTTTACAATGACTGGGTATATATCCCTAGGAAGTCTTTTGAACGTTTCACCAGCCAATGACCAGGAACCTCTTCCTTCAGTACCGGATCTAAGCTCATTTGTAAAGTTAAAAGTTGAAGAAACAGGCATTTCAGCTGTTATAACAGCCTTATTACCATCATCCTTTACATTGTCTATTATACTCCTTTTAGACTGTATCAAAGCGCTTACATTGCTTAGGTTTGCCATTGGCAGATCAACTCTTATTATCTGTATAGGCTCTAAAAGTATTGGATTAGCCTGCAATACTGCATCCTTTATAGCATCACGAACGGCAGGTATTACCTGTGCAGGTCCACGGTGAATCGCATCTTCATGTAAAATCATATCTGTCAATACTATCTTTACGCCGCGTACTTCTTCTCTTGCCTGCGGTCCTTCTTTCATTACTTCATTGAATGACTCTATGCACATTTCTATTACTTCCCCTATGTGTATTATACCTCTTGTTCCGTCAACAAGCATGTTTTCTCCGAATATGGCCGCGATTTTCTTCGCTTCTTCTCTTTCCATCCCGGCTTTAATAAGCAAGTCAATATTTTCAGGTGTAAAAGTCTTTATTTTCCCAGTAGGCATGCTTTCGTCGTTTAGTGCCTCTATAACCTCTTGTGACAATGGTTCAGCGTAAAGGTAGAAACGGTTATGCTTGTTTGGAGATTTGCCTTCTACAATCGGGCTTTTTGCTGATATGCTCTCTTTGTAAACTACTATTGGCTGTGAACTAACGATGTCTATGCCATAAGTCCTTCTAAGTTTATCTTCAACTATCTCAAGGTGCAGCGTACCTAAACCTGCAATTAAGTTTTCACCAGTCTCATGGTTTATTGAAACTTTCAATGCAATGTCATAAATCTCCTGCTCTCTCAAGGCTTGAATCAATTTAGGTAAATCCTTTGGATTTTTAGGCTCTATTGCTTTTACGACTACAGGCTGAAGAGAGTGTTTTATTGGCTCAAATGGAACTATGTCCTGTTTGTCTGCACCGCTTAATGTCTCACCGGATATTATGTTCTTCAGTCCTGCCATACCTATCTGGTTACCGGCTAGTGCGCTTTCTACCTGGAATCTCTGAGGTCCCTTCCAAATGTATATCTGCTGTACTTTGTTGACTTGTTTGTTGTTTACTAAATAAACATCCTGCCCTCTTACGATTTTACCTGAGAAAATTCTACCGACGGCTATCTCGCCAGCTTGCGGGTCTATCTCTATGTTAGTAACTGAGATCATCAAATGGCCGTTTGGGTCACAGGCTATCAATGATTTTCCTACATCACTGTCTAATTCCCCGTGCCATACTATCGGTATCCTGTACTTTTGTGCTTCTACAGGATTTGGAAGATGCTCTATAACCATATCAAGCAGTACTTTATGCACAGGTGTTTTCTTTGAAAGCTC
>JAJZJK010000032.1 GCA_021851145.1 Nanobdellota archaeon | reverse complement strand
ACATAAACTCAGATTATGTTTTTAATTATGTAGGCTTGCCAGCTGAGCCAAAACCCCACAATGCTTTAAATGGAGCAAAAATGGAAGCGGAGGCTTTGTCTAGGTTAATATTCGGCAGAAAGCTGTTAAAGGATTATACAGATTATGAAGTTCCAGCATACCTTCCAAGGGTTTAATATTAATTAAAATAAAGATATTTATCTATCTATAGACAGATTTTTAAAATGCGGTCATAGTATAGTGGTAGAACATCAGCCCTCCAAGCTGAGAACGCGGGTTCGAATCCCGCTGACCGCATATTTGTGGGGTTTATACAAAGATACAATTAAATTTTAGCAATTAGTCAATATACTATGGCAAAAAAGTATGAAATTGTGATAATAGGCGCGGGAGTTGTAGGAACTGCGAGCATGTATGCTCTTAGCAGGTATTCTAATTTTAATGACGTACTGATACTGGAAAAGGAAAAAGATGTTGCAATGCTCAACTCAAATAGCAACAATAACAGCCAAACCCTGCATTCTGGTGAGATAGAGACAAATTATTCTATAGAAAAGACTAAGGAAACAAAAGAGAACGCAAAATTAGTAGTAAGCTATGCCAATAAAGAATTGAATGAAGATGAAAGGAAAAACATTATACAAAAATGCCAAAAAATGACACTTGCAGTGGGAAATGAAGAGATAGACAAACTTGAAAAAAGATACGATTCTGAATTCAAAGATATATTCCCTTACGTTAAGAAACTTGATAAAAAAGAGGACATAGCGAAAGTAGAACCTAATGTGGTAAAAGGAAGAAAAGAAAATGAAAATTTACTTGCGCTTTTTACGGACAATGGATATATGGTTGACTATCACAACCTGTCAAAATCTTTTTTGGATATAGCACTTCAGAAAGACTCATTCAAAGCAAGGTTTAATGAAGAGGTCAAGGAAATAACAAAAACATCTGAGGGGTATGTGATAAAATCAGGAAAAGAAGAGATACTGTCGGATTCAGTTCTTGTAACTGCTGGTGCTTACAGCCTGTTCTTTGCTAAAAAACTTGGCTATGGTAATAATCTTGGAATACTATCCGTAGGAGGTAAATTCTATTATTCAAGGAAAGTATTAAACGGAAAGGTTTACAGGGTTGAAAGAGAGGGCATACCTTTTGCGGCTGTCCATGGAGACCCAGATATTACCAATCCTGATATAACGAGATTCGGGCCAACAGTAAATATATATCCTGAGCTTGAGAAAGGCAACCTGTATTCAATGCCGGATTACTTCCATTCTTTAAATTTTAATGAAGCCACTGCTAAAAGCCTGGAGAACATACTTTTTGACAAGACCATCTCAAAAATAGTCAAAGAAAACTTAATTTATTCGATACCGTTTATTGGTAAGATCTCCTTTACTAAACATGAAGTAAATAAGATAGTTCCTTCATTAAAACCTGAAGACCTCCAACTTGCACACAATGTGGGGGGTATAAGACCGCAAATAATAGACACAAATAAAAGAAAGCTTGCTTTAGGGGGAACTGCAATAGAAGGAGACGGTGCTTTATTCTCAGTAACTCCATCCCCAGGCGCAACATCCTGTCTTAAGGAAGCAATGGATAACTGCCTTTATCTAGCTGATTACAATGAAAAACAGTTCTACTTGGAAAAATTCAAACAGGACATGGATTATAGGTTGTAGAAGGCATAAAGTTTTATTTTAATAATTAAAACTCTAGATAAAAATATGGACATTTTATTTATAGGCAGGTTCCAGCCATTTCATAAAGGCCATCTAAATACTATACTTTCAATAGCTAAAACCGCAGATAAAATCAAGATAGTAATAGGGAGCAAACAGTTCTCATTTACAAAAAGAAACCCGTTTACTTTTGAAGAGAGAAAAGAAATGGTTGAAAAATCTTTGAAAAAAGAAAATTTAAAGAATTTTACAATTTTTGGGTTAGAAGACAATAAGTCTTATAATAAATGGTTTAGGGAATTAATAAAAACCGCTGGTTACTTCGACGCATGCTACACTGGAAACAAGCTTGTAAAGACAATCCTTACAGAACACAATAAAGAAGTAAAAACAATAACTGATTTTAGAAGAAGTAAACTCTCTGGAACAAAAATAAGAAAATTGGTATCAGAGAATAAAAAAGTTGAAAAATTCCTGCCATACGAAACTTTGCGAGTAATCAAAAAAACCAACGGTTTAGAACGCATAAAAAATATATATAAAACTAAAGAAAAAAGGATATTTACGATTGGGCATTCAACGAGAAATATTGCTGATTTTATAAAGATCATTAATGAATACGGGATTAAAGAAGTCGTAGACATCAGAACAATACCAAGATCCAGACACAATCCGCAGTTTAATTCTGATTCTTTAAAAGAAATTTTATCCAAGAATAAAATTAGGTATAAACAGATTAAGGAATTAGGAGGGTTGAGGCGGGCCAATAAACACTCAATAAATACATTTTGGAAGAATAATTCTTTTAGAGGATTCGCAGATTACATGCAAACTGCAGATTTCAAAATTGGTTTAAAGAATCTAATTGAATTATCTGATAAAAACAGGACTGTTATAATGTGCGCAGAGACATTGCCTTGGAGATGCCATCGTTCACTTGTAGCAGATACCTTGGTTTCAAAAGGCTTTTCAGTAACACACATAATAAATCACAATGAAACTTTAGAACATAAAATAAACAAACATGCTGAGAAGTACAAAGGCTGCTTAGTATATAAATAAAAATTTATTTGTTTGAGTATTCCTCCTCTTTGTCTTCTTTCACATCTAATTGTATTCCCGACTTACTAAAAAGTTCAATAGTGTCCTTGTCATCATGATATTTTTTGAATGCGACAACTCTTTTCACCCCGACTTGGACAAGCATCTTTGCGCATGTAAAGCACGGCTCCATTGTAACATATGCTGTAGAATCACTCAATGAAACACCGAATTTTGCCGCTTGGGTTATAGCATTCTGTTCGGCATGAATAGTTCTAACGCAATGCGTTGTTATCTCACCAGTCTCATTGTCGTATTGCTTCCTTAGAAGGTGGCCCACATCGTCGCAGTGTGGCATCCCTTTTGGTGAACCTGCATACCCTGTAGTCAAAATTCTGTTCTCTTTGACTATAACGCAGGCCGCATGCCCTCTGTCGCATGTTGATCTTTCTGCAACCTTCTTTGTTATTTCAGTAAAATACTCATCCCACGAAAGTCTTGTCATTTTAATTCAATGTTTTTTGGCCTTCCTTCCAGTTAACGCCGCATAACCCTCCAGTCTGCAAAGCGGATAGAACACGAAGAGTTTCATCTGTGCTTCTCCCAACATTGTCATCTGTAACAACCATATATTTTACAATGCCATCCGGATTGATTATAAAAAGTCCTCTGTGCGCATTTCCGCTTTCATCATTGTAAACACCGTATGCTTTGCTTATTGTGCCTAACCTATCAGCTAATATGGGGAAATTAACCTTCGCTATTCTTTTATCACTTTCAGCCCAGGCCTTGTGTACATATGCACTGTCAACGCTTGCAGCAACTATCTCAGCATCTTTGTCTTTGAATTTTTCATAGTCATCTGCAAACCCTTCCAATTCTGTAGGGCATACAAATGTAAAATCCGCCGGATAAAAGAAAAATACTAACCATTTTCCCTTATAGTCGCTCAATTTAACCCTCTTAAACTCACCATTCACATATGCTTCAGAATCAAATTCTGGCGCTTGTTTTCCTATCATACTAATCACCTCACTAGAACAATAGGTTATATATAGCGTCAATATTAATAAACTTTTTTATTTTGTAATAAAATCAATTATGGAAAGTTTGAACTGATATAGGAATGTATGAAATTGCTATTACTACTGCTGACAAATCAGATTTTAAAGACATATAAATTTGTGAATTAATGCATAATAATTAAATATTTGTTTAATATGAGTAAATATTGACATAGGTTAAGAAAAATTATATATTTTGAACAGTCCTTAAAAATTAATTAAGAAATACCGCCAAAGCTAACGGAAGGCATAATACCATTAGGAAGTTGTTCGGTTGAAAAGAAATAATAAATAGGAGCAAAGGATTGGTCTCCTCTATATGAATTTATTATTCCTATACTAATAAAATCTGGATAATTCAACGGGTTTATTGGAACGCTTGTGTTAACTCCATTTATAGACACAGCAGCGTAATTCTTTGTTTCATAGAATATAATATTATTAGTCTGATCCGTATTAACATTTATTGTTTCAGTTGGTCCAGAAATAGTATCTGGACTTATGCTTAATTCTCCTTTATAAACGGAAAACCCTGGCCTGCTTGGGATTACACCATTTGACCCAACATACGCTAGGTTTGTTGGGTTATAATTAACGGCCCCCATCCCGTACCCATAATATGAATTATAAATATAATAATTGTTTGATGTAATAACCCCTATTGCATTTGATGAATTTGTAGTAACAAATAAACCATTATCTACACTATAACTTGATATTGGTAAACCATCTTGGCCACGTACAGAAAGTATTGAGGGTAATACTATTCCAGCAAAGTTTAGGTATAAAGATTGGTTTCCATAGAATACCTTAGCACCATCATCATACTCTGCATAAACAGAACATTTTGAGGTGTTAGTTACACCTTCTTCGATACAAGGTATCTGCGGAGCTTCACCGTCGTTGACTGTATTGAAAAGATTTGTTGATGTTGGTGCAAAGCCTACATAGACTGTTTCGGATGAGCCTGCAGGTATTGCTGCTATATTGAGCCACCATGTAGCATTGTCTGCAGTGTAGTTTTGTAACCAGGAAGGAATTACTGTTCCGTTGTAATAGAAGAACTCCACATTTTGACCGAAATTGCCTGTTGATATTGATGAAAAGCCAGGGTCTGTTGAATTGAATACAACCATTTGCTGGAAGGGATTTGGTGTTGCTGAACTCTGACTATTTGTTATTGTTACCGGCTCATATGTAGTTAAAACTGAAGGCTTTCCTGATATTGATGTTCCTGCTACGGTTCCTGTTGTGTTAACTGTCTGCAATCCCAAAGTTGATGCAGTGTAGCTGTATTGTATGTTTGCTGAAATTGAATAATGAACGTTGGCTGCATTGCATGCTACGTTTGGAATTAATATTGTAGCTGACTGACCGCTTTTCAATGTAACTGGATTTGTTAATTTATAACTGGCAGTTGTTGAATTAGCACCTGTCGCCGATGTCAAGTATACTTTGCTTATTGTCAAGGAATTTGCATTGTTTGGTATCGGTCCTGCTAATACTGCTATCTTGTATCCTAGGTTGTTGCATAAGCTTGATGAGACTGTGAACGGTGAGAAACCGCTGCTTGTGAATGTTATACTGGAACTTGGATTGAAAATTCCCATACTGTACAGGATGACAGCTACGATTACTATGATT
>JAJZJK010000006.1 GCA_021851145.1 Nanobdellota archaeon | reverse complement strand
GAAAGAAATGCGCTATAATAGTTGACCATGACCTTGCATTTCTTGATTCAACATGTCCAAAAAGCATATTATTCAGCGGTAAAAAGGGGGTTAAGGGTATGACAGACCAGATAGAAAGCACTGGCAGGGCAATAAATAACTTCCTTAAAAGCATAGATGTGACTATAAGAAGGGATAAAGACAGCGGAAGGCCAAGAATTAATCAGAAAGGAAGCAGACTGGATTTGGAGCAAAAGGCTTCAAAGGTTTATTTCGCAGAATAACCACAAATGAGTTAATAATTAAGTCAATTAGATAATATTTACGTAATACAAAACTGTTCTTTTTATGTATACTAACTCTAGAATTGGTATGAGGGGGGATAAAAATGGAAGTTATGGAGGAAAAGGAGAGTTTATATGAAAAGCTGCTGCAGCAAATAACTTTATACAACCAGTACAAAAACAACATAGATTTTGAAAAGGCAGAGAGGGTAAGCAGGCTTTTAATGGATATAAACAACCTTGCTATACGTCTAGGGGTTTACAGAGGAGACCCTGAAGCAGAGCTTACAAACATGCAAATTAAGTTAAAGCATGAAGAAAAGAACAAACCTATACACTTTATATAGACTACTTTTGGACTTCAAATTTTAACAGGTCTATAGCCAAAACATATAGGGTAGCGGAACCGGTAGAGGCTCCGCTTGCCGCAGTGGTTGTAACGTCATAGCTATTAGGACCGGCATAGGAGGGTATTTCTATTGTACAATCTCCAGAAGGAGTATTATTTAGTATTGTCCAACCTGTCGATGTGCCATTGGAGTAAAGCACATTACAATTCTCAGCGTTTATTGTGTCATTATAAGACGGAAAAACGCTGTTTATAGACAAAGAAGAATTGCATGAAGAATCGCATGCACTACTATAATTTGCTACAAGGACTGGCTCGTAGAACGTTGAATAGGAGGATGAAGGAGAAAATCCAGAGTTATATGAAAATATAAGGTCATTTGGAGTACTGTTTGAGTAATAATCTGTCTTTGCGAATACTTGAAATAGGAATGGGCTTGAGATCTCTGAGCCCAGAACTGACGAAACATAATTATCCAGGTTGGAGGCAGACCCGCTATTCTGAAATAAAACAAGGGCATTGGCTGTTGGTGAAACGGTTGAAAAGGAAGAGACTGCAGAATAAATTTGAGATATAAAGTCGCTATTAGTAGTTATTGAACCATTTAATGACAGATAGTAACTTGTTAGAGCATACGCAGAAGTTATGACACTTAGTATTATTATGCTGCCAACCACTAAATCTATTGTAAAAACCTGCCCTTTTTTCATGACCACTCCGTATAAGAAAGCCGTATTATTTCATTCCCAGGAGATAATACTACAAACCGCTGTATAGACGCCACATAACTTGAAGAATAATCAATAGAAAAACCGGCAGTTATTGGATTGCCGTTGACTTTTAGCATAGATCCATTTAAATAATAAAAAGTTATATTGAAAGAGTCTCCGGCTTTAAGCATTGAAGATATGCATGAAACAGGCAATGTCGTAAGTGCATACAGCTTATTTGAAGAAGCTTCTAAACTATTGTGCATCAAGCCTAACTGTTTTATCTGGCTACATGAAAGAGACGGCCAATTTGTAGGATAGCCTTGTGAACCTAGCAATGAATTAGCGCCCTGAACTGCCAGATTATTGATATAGTCCGAGGTTATCTGGGAATAATATGAGGAATATGAGTTATTTATATCTGCATTTGAATAAAGAAAAAGCAATACGGTTGTAAATAAAAGCAAGAATATAAACAAAGCGATAAGCAAGTCTATTGTAAATATTTGCCCTTTTCTATTCATAAAATTATAAACCTGTTATTATATTAATTTGTAAAATGTAGCTTAAAAAGTTACTATTCGCAATTATTGTATAGATTATAGTAATTTATACTTTCATGTCACAATATCTATAAGTTTTATTTAATATTAAAATTTGCAAGGCATAAATAATATATGGTGAAAAGTTAATAATGGAAGACATAAATGAGATTTATGACAGAGTAATTGAAAAACTTAGGGGAGGCCCGTCACTAATACTAGAAATAGCAGAGAAGATAGAGAAGGACACATTACAAACACAAACGATAGTTGATTACTTTACGGGAAAAGGTGAGATAAAAAAGACCTCTAGAAAATTTGGTTCTTCACCTGTATATTTTCTTGAAAAAGACCGAGCGAAAGCATTGGATCTGCTCATGCAGACATTAAATAACCAAGAAAAGGCACTAGTGCTAAAAATAAGGGAGAAAAAGGTAATAAACATGGATTCACTTTCATCTGCTGAGAGGTATATCTCACAGAATCTAAAAGATTTTATGAAGACTGTTTCCGCACAGGACAATCAAACGGGCCAAAAAGCCGATTATATCTATGAAGGAAACTTAGACTTAGATACTGTAAAATCTATTATAAACTCTAAAGATGAAAAGACAAAACAAATAACACATGAAACTAGCGTTAAAAAAATAAAAGAAAACAAGGAATTGCCTGAACCTGAGCATGGTAACATACTCGCAAAAAACGGGTTTAATGACCCAAAAGAAATCGAAAAAGGAGTATTCCTATGCTCATATGGGCAGTATAATACAAAAGTGGTTGTACAGGTACTAAATAAAAAATCAATCTCAAAGAAAGATTTTATAAATGCGATGGGTTACAGTACTGTGTATAAGACGATAACTTTTATAATTACAAATGCAGAAAAGATAGCAGGGAACAAAAGTTTTGGAAGCATGGTGAATGTTATAAAAACGGATATATGAAAAAAGATGTTTTATTCTTGTTGAATAAGGATTATACAATGTTTATAAACAGCAAAAAAGAAAGCAATACCCAATTTGGTATATTTAAACCGAGCAAATTAAAAAACAAAAAATTTGGCTCAAAAATAAAAACTCACAATGGGAATGTATTTTACAACATAGAACCGGGAACTCCTGATTTAATCAAGAAGATTATAAGACTTCCGCAAATAGTTACATTAAAAGATGTTGGCAGTATGGTAATGTATTTAGGTTTAAAAAAAGACAGCAAAGTCTTTGATGCTGGAACCGGCTCAGGTGTTGTAGCATGCTCAATAGCAAATCTTTCAACGGAAATAAAGGTTTTTTCATATGAATTAAGAAAGGAATTTATGAAAGTTGCAAAGAAAAATGCTGAATTATTTGGGGTAGAAAATATAAAATTTTCGAATCTTGATGTAAAAAATGGCGTTAAAGAAAAGAATTTTGATTGTGGGGTATTGGATCTGCCAGATCCTTGGGATGTCCTTCCAATTATAAATAAAAATTTTAAAGTGGGCGCTAGGATTGTTACTTATTCCCCTTCTATAATCCAAATTGAAAAGACATTGCGGGCCCTGCCAAAAAATATGAAGGTAGAACGATTAATAGAAAACAATGAAATAAACTGGAAAGTAGAGGTTGAAAGAGATATACTGAGGCCTGAAAGCAACGGAATATTACACACTGCCTTTCTCCTTTTTATACGAAAAGTAGCGGATTAAAATATTTTTAATAATAAGCTTTATCTGCTTGATGCTGCCTGTCTTTCAGTATCTATTCTTTTTGAGATTGGGAAAGCAATGTCCTGGTTATTTGCAGCTTGTGTAAGTATTTCATACAATGCCCTGTCTGCTTTTTTGCCAGTTGCAGATGACTGATATGTACCTTCTGCTATCCACCTCAATGCTAGATCAACCCTTCTTATTGGCGCCGTATCAACCTGTTTAGCAAGTCTTTGCCCTCCAATCAAAAGCGTCATAACTTCTTCTCTAGGCGCGGAATTTTCAATAGCTTTGACTAGAACCTGAAGGGGGTTTAGCCCGTCTTTACTTATCAAATCAAATGCATTTTCAACTAGATTAGATGTGGTACTAAATCTGCCTGACATTAGTTTACTTGTTCTTAAGTGTTTTTTTCCTCTGTGGCCTGGGACCATAAGGTGGCTTATTAAACGTTCAACTATATTCATTCTGGCCCTTGCAAGTCTCTGTTGAGACAGTCTTCCGGAAGTCTTTGGGACTATTACGGGTTTAAGAGAAATTATGTTTTTAAGCCCAGCATCATTTACTACAACACCCTCAAAACTGTACTTTCCGAACAGTTTTATTTCGTTCTCTTTTCTGATATTTTCTGTAGGTTTTTCTTCCATTTTATCTCACAGGTTTTTGCTTTCTTCCTTTGACCAATTCCTTTAAGGATATTCCATTGACCTTTATTATTTTAAACTTTACACCCGGCAAGTCTCCCCTTGCACCTTTCTGTGCTCCGCCAATTCTTTCAATTATAACATCATTGTGCTCATCGACAAATGAAACTCCCTTACTCCAGGGTATATATGCTGTTATTATTTTTCCATTCTTTGTAAGCTGAACTTTACAGGATTTTCTCTTTCCAGATGAAGGTTTCTTTGGGGTTATCTCAACTTTTTCTAGTACTATTCCCCTAGCTTGTGGTGCACCTGCAAGTGGATCGTTTTTTCTCCAACTGCCGCTAAAATAAGATCTGCTCTTGTTCTTGCTGAATCTTACTCTTTCCTTTCTCTTAAGCAACATTTTACCGTTAAACAATCCGCGTGTTTTATTTCCCATATTTTTTACTTAATATTTATACTAACTATATTAAAATACCTTTGCATTAGCATTTTAATAAGTTTTATTTTATTACTGCTTATTTTTCCATCAACGGAAGCTTCTACTTTCTTATTATCATCTTCCTTTCCATTTATAGTTATGTAACCTGATATAAGTTTACTTGGCCTTATTATATTCTCAAATAATTTTACTGGATCATCAGAGTATTCTATTACTATGACTTCTTTTTTTAGCATCTCCTGCAGCATCTTTATTTTCATACCGTTCTTACCAATTGCAAGACCTGCCTGGCCTTGATTTACAACGAAGATTACTTTATCCTCGAAATTTATACAGTCTCTTGGCATTACGCTCGTTACATCTGAAAACAGATTCATTGATAAGATAATATCGCTGTCGAATTTTATGTTCATACGTTATTTCTTGATCCCCAAAACGGTTATGCCAAAAGATTTACCACAAGCAATAGAAAGAGCATCGCTGTCTCCATCATATTTGTACTTTTCAGTGTCTAAACTGTTTAATTTTTCCAGTATTTCATCACTAGCATTGCTTGCGTAAACTATGAAAGAGACATCCCCATCTTTATAAGCCCTCAAAGTAGAATTTAAGCCTATAAAAACTTTATTGCTTTTTATCTTTTCCTGAATTTTCTTCGCTATTTCCTTTTCCATTTTCCTTCACCACTAATTCAACTCCACCAGTACCTATAGGGATTACTTGGTTTGACATTATATTGTTTGCAACATATTTAAATGGATCTGATTCATGATACATACCTGCTTCTATAAGGTGCTTCAATGGAACTTCAAATGAAGCTCTTGCTAGAACTGAATCTGCTTCACCACTTAATCCGTATCTTCCTATACCTCTAACCGTACCGTCTAAACACATAGCATCAGCTATTAAGAATATGTGCCTTAAATCAACTGTTAATCCTACATTCTGCAATGTGGCATTTACTTCTTCTATTATGAGATTCCTTGCAGCTTCTATCCCTAATACTTTGGAAACTTCAATTATGTCATTTGAAACAGTATTTTTTTGATCAATCTCATCCATCTTAAGAACCTCTGATAGATTGGTACCAATAGTCTTTATCCAATAATTGCCATTTGAGTCCTGATTTAATATTGCCCTTGAAACTCCCGGTAAACCTGACAAGTTTATCTCAACGATTTTGTTCCTAAGTCTTATAAGCTTCTTAACGCTATCTGCCGATTTGTCTATTATTGAAAGGCTGTCTTTTTCTACTTCAGCAGAAACCTTCAGCTTTGAAAGTTTTGCTAATACATCCTTGGCTGTAAAACCATATTCTTTAAGTAAATCTTTATCAAGTACGAATTCTATTGACTTCTTCCTTAAAGAAACAGTATAAGAAGGAGTTATATCCCCTATCTTTATCTCTATGAGCTTATTTGCAACTTCACTTGCTTTCTGCTTTGAACTTGCGTATTCTGGCTTTAAGTATATGTCCATGAAAGGTGTGGAAATGTCTTTTTTGGAATCGAATATCTCAACTAATCTTGGCAAACCTGTAGTAGTATTAATGACTGACAAACCGGCTGCGTGTTTTGTTCTAAGCGTAAGCTGAGTACTTGCCTCTCCTATGCTTTGTGCTGCTATAACTCCAACAGCTTCACCAGGTGTAACTAAAGACCTTAAGTAGATTTTTTCCAGCTCGGCTAAATCTGCATCTTCTCCATATTTCTCTTTAAATGCTACAATGTATTTTTCAGGTATTTCTATTTTCATAATTTAAGGTCACCTTTGTCGCTTGCGGATACGTCCAATCCGTCTTCTCCGTACTTAAACTGCACTATTGAGTTACCCAATCTAACTGATAAGTCATCTGAAACTTTAAGATCTTGCAAAGCTGAGGATAACCTTCTCTGCATGTAACCAGAGATTGGTGTACGTATGACATTGTCCATTAACCCTTCCCTGCTACTTGCAGCATGAAGGAAGTATTCCACAGGGTTAAGCCCTTTTCTGTAATTTGATACTATAAAACCTCTTGCGATAAGGCCATTGTCTCCTTTTTTGAAGTGAGAGGTAAGTCTATCTGAAAACCCATTACTTATTCTTACATCTCTAAGCATCTGCTGACCTACAAGTCCTATAGTTGGAATAAGATTTGTTATACTACCTTTCGCCCCCGTCGTTATCATAGACTCTACATTGTTATTTTTCTTGTCTATATAAGCGTCTATTATGTTTCTAACTTTTATTCTTATCCGGTTTGCAGTACTAAGTATTTTTGCCTCTGCAACATCATCATAGTCTTTTAGAAGCTCTGCTACTGTACTTTCGCCTTCTTTTACAACCTTGTCTATTTCAGTATAAGCTACTTTAGGTATATCAAAATCACGTATATTAACACTCATACCCAGGCTGAAAAGTGACATTAAACCAATTTTGTTCGCTTGATCTATGAATTTTGCTGTTACCTCTGAACCATACCTTACAAATAAGAACTGAAGTAAGCTACCACTTTCCCTACCTATCGTAGCAGCGTCTATAACTCCTGAAACTAGTTTACCATTTTTGATTTTTACAATAGAATCCTCATCTTTTGTTATTTTATAAGTGCTGCTTGGGCTTTCGAAATTTAAATCCTCTGGAAGGATCATACTAAACAGCTCTCTTCCAGTGTATTTTTTCTTCTTTAGATCTGCCACCATACCAATATTTGAAAGTAGAAACTCAGCGGTTTCTTTTCCAAACTCAGTTTCCTTAGCAGTTAAAATTGCGCACCCTGAAACATAGTCCTGTGCAGCGCCTATTAATGGTAGACCGTGCCTTGGTGAAACGATATTATTTTTTATGTTTATTATCATGTCTGCTTCAGCAAGAGCTTCTTCATTCTGAAGAACATGTATATTCATCTCATCTCCATCGAAGTCTGCATTATAAGGAAGAGTAGACGCCGGATTTATTCCCAGAGTCTTGTAAGGTAAAACTTTTACTCTGTGTCCCATTATTGACAGCCTATGCAAGGACGGCTGCCTGTTGAATAGAATTATATCCCCATCTTTTATGTGCCTTTCAACTACATAACCGGGCTTAATCTCATCAAGTATGTTATTTACGGTTGTCTCGGTTATCTTTCTTTTTATATTATCAGGAGTTATAACGTAATTTGCTCCAGGGTGTGAATCAAAGTTTTTTATTAAAACTTTTAATCTGTCAATGTTTAACTCAGTAACGTATTCAGGATAGGTAACCTCTTTTGCAATCTTTAAGGGCACTCCTACTTCATCAAACCTTAGAAATGAATCTGGGGAGATTACTGACCTTGCACTGTAATTTACACGTTTACCAAGTGCTGAACCTCTAAACCTTCCTTCTTTTCCTTTTATTCTGTCTTCTAATGTCTTAAGTTTTTTATTTGATTTATGCCTTGCAACTGGAACTTGCGCAGACCCATTTGATATAAAAGTTGTGATATGATACTGAAGCAAATCCCAAAGCTCATCTATTATTATTTCAGGAGCTCCGGACCTTATATTCTCAGCAAGTCTTTGATTTGTCCTTACAATGTCTGTAAGCTTATGAGTAAGATCATCCTCACTTCTTTGACCGTTCTCGAGCGTAATCGAAGGCCTTATTGTTATTGGTGGGACCGCTAAAATTGAGATCACCATCCATTCAGGCCTTGAATAATCTGGATCCAAACCAAAGAACTGTAAATCCTGATCTTTTATCTTTTCAAGCCTATTAAGTATATCAATAGGAGTAAGCTTCTGGTCACCGTCTACAAAAGTATAAGGTTTTTCAAGCTTTATCTTTTTCTGCTTTGTTCTACAGAATGGACATATAGTTACATTTTTTGCATGCTTTATCAGTGCTTTTATAAGCTTTATTTTCTTCTTGTTTCCTTCATTTATATCTGCTGAGATTATATCTTCACTTAACTTTTTAAGATGCTCATCAGATATCAATATTCTGCCGCATGAATTACAAGTTGAATTAACAATATTGTAAACATATGGAACTGTCTTTATATTAAATACTGGTCTAGCTAAATCTAAATGCCCGAAGTGTCCTGGACAATCTCTTATTGTATTACCGCAAGTTTTACATGTCAATCCCGGATCAGTAACTCCCATCCTTAAATCAGAAAGGCCTCCATCAACAGGAAAACCATCTATATCATAGAGTTCAGAAGAGGTTATAGATACTGCACTCATCTTTTGTATGATCTTAGGAGACATTATACCAAACTCCAATGCTGCTATCTTACTAAAAACAAAGTTCGAATCTAATTTCATACCTTACTCCCCAAAACCATTTTTGGATATATTCCTACTGATTTTAGCTCATCCAACAAGATCTTAAACGATGCTGAAACTTCTATTAGCTTTATCTGTGCGTCTTCCCCATCTATTGGACAGTAGCCTGTTTTCTTTTTAACATTGTATACTGCTACCATTCCACATTTTGAGCATACTGGGATTGTGACCTTATCCGAATCAAACCTCTCTTTAAGAGCCAAAGCAGTACCATACGCTACGAAACAGTCTTTCTCCATTTCTCCTAGACGAAGACCACCACGCTTTGATTTTCCTTCAGTCGGCTGCCTGTTTAACAACTGGATTGGACCACGGGCCCTCCACTGTATCTTATATTCAACGAAATGCTTCAACCTTATATAAGTCATATCACCTACAAAGATCCTTACTTTCATTTCTTCGCCGGTTATACCGTTATACATTGTCTCTACTCCATTCTCCCTAAATCCATATTTCATTAATTCTTCACGCAGACTTTCCTCGGTTTCTCCTGTAAAAGAAGTTCCGTCAACATGTCTGCCGCCGAGCGCTCCAACCTTACCGCCTATCAATTCAAGCAAGTAAGACATTGACATCCTTGATGGTATAGAATAAGGGGAGAAAATTAAATCAGGCACTATACCAGAATAAGTAAAAGGCATATCCTCTTGATTTAGTAGCATACCAACAACTCCTTTCTGTCCACTTCTTGGTCCAAATTTATCCCCTATTTCTACAGGCCTATCCTGCCTTACCTTAAGTGAAACATACTTATTTCCTTCCGCTGTTGAAGTAACGAATACATTTTCAACTATTCCACTTTCACCAGTCCTACATTCAATTGAAGATTCAACTTGTTTTTGTACTCCTAACCTAAACTTATCTATTGATGAAACAAACCTTGGAGGGGATACCCTTCCGATAAGCACATCTCCGCCATTAACATGTGAATTTATAGCTGCAATGCCGTCTTCATCTAAATATTTATATGAATCCTCTGACCTGTAACCTGCAACATCCTTATCTGGTACAGTTATAAGATCGCTCTGACCTCCAACGTATTTTATCTCTTCTACTTTATATGGCCTAAAGAACATTGCTCTGAAAAGACCTCTCTCTACAGAGGATCTATTTATTATTATAGCGTCGTCCATATTGTAACCTAAATATGAAAGGACAGCTACAACTATGTTTTGCCCGGAAAGATGAGACTTGAAATTCTCATTATCATACATTTCGGTTTTTACTATTGGAAACTGCTGGTCTATTGCAATCATTGATTCATTGTCATGTCTTATAAGATAATTTGTACTGTATATACCAACACCTTGCTGTACACTTTTTACAGCAGTAACATTTCTGTGTGCATTACTGTGATTTATGAAAGGAAGCAATGAAGCCTGAGTACCAAAAACGGAAAGAGGCGTTATTTCAAGATGAGTGTGCGAAGGAGTAAGCTCTTCCTCAGTCAATGCCGTGTAAGCAAGCTCTTCTTCATCTGCATCCAAATATTCTATTTTTCCTTTATCTATTAAATCCTGCCAGGTTATGTGGCCCTCTGAAAGCAACTGAACATCTTCTTTTGTAACCAAAGGTTTTCCATTTTTTACCACTATAAGCGCTCTAAGAAGCCTTCCGCTATCCGAGTTTATCATTACACTGTCGGTGTCTTTTCTATACCTAACATTTACTTCTTTCGGGATTTTACTTTCTCTTCTGTCCTCTATAAGATCTTTAACAAGCCTGTTTGGATCGTCTGTAGCTCCTGAAAGCACACCATTTACAAATACGAAACTCATATCTTTTTCACCCCATAGTTCTTAAGTAGATTTTTAACTGTCTCTGTATCTACTCCTTCCTTAGACATTATTGAAAGCATAGCTAAGTTCTTAGTCAAACCGATTTTTGGCCCCTCTGGTGTCTCTACTGCGCAAAACCTTCCAAACTGAGTTCCGTGAAGATCCCTTGCCCTGTAGTTTTCTCTATTGGAGGTAAGTAATGACTCTACTTTTCTTAAGTGTGATACTGTTGATGGAAAACTTCTTCTGTCTAGATGCTGAGTTATACCTACTCTGCCGCCTACCCATTGACCAGTAGCAAGAGCCGATCTTAATCTGGCAGTTAATTGGTCAGATGTGAAAATGTACCTAGGGTCTGGTACTTTATCCTTTCTAATCCCTCTCTCAAAATTGTATTTTGCGTCGTTTAATATTTGTTTGAATATGAACCTAAACAACATGTCTAAGTTGTAGCTTTCAGCATGTAATCTTTTATTTGAGTAATGGTCTTTGTCAACCTCTTTGCCTGCTAAAGCACTTTTTATTAGAAGATTAGAAACGTACATGATATATTCTGCTTTTATCTTTCTAGAGTCTTTTTCTCTGCCTAAGAAAGGAAACAGTAAAGAATCTATATTTAACTCTGCGGTTTCTTTTGTGTGTATAGAATGAAGCATTTTTCCAACGCTGTCCAAAGCTTCATCTTCTGAACTTGTATTGAATGCTATAAGGTTCATATCGACAGTGTTTATTATATCATCGTCATCTCTGCCTATTTTTTTAATTATCTCATTTTCATTTGTAATTCCTAACGCCTTGATCAATGTAACAATAGGTACTCTTTTTAATTTACCAAATGTTATATACAGAAGATTACTGCTAGACATCTGAAGAGTATGTGGCACTTTTATTGAATCTGCATCAGCGAATATTTTGGCGCTAAATTTAAATCCTTCTTGATTGTCTTTTGAGATTAATATATTGTTAGGTGCAAGGTCCTCAGTAGTTATTATTATTCGTTCAGTACCGTTTATTATGAAATAACCTCCGGGGTCAGTTGGGTCCTCCTTGGCTTCGGTTAACTCACTTTGTGATAGACCGTATAAATTACAATACTTTGATTTTACTATTATAGGCATACGCCCAATGAAAACCTCCTCTTCTAAGGTCTCTTTTCCATTAGCAAGATATGAAACAGAAAGCATTAAAGGTGCGTCATAAGTAAGGTCCCTTATCCTTGCTTCCATAGGATTAATCAGCCTTACAATACTGTCAGCTTCAATTATGTCCGGTTTTCCAATTGTTATTTTATTTATTTTTATCTTGAAATCATCAACTCCGGCAGGCTTAATTACTGGTTCTATTAAACCTTCGGTATCTATTATTTTCTTTAGTCCTTTGTCTATAAAATACTCAAAAGATGAAATGTGGTGAGCTGCCAAAGCAGTTGAACTAAGCGCAGATTTTAACAAAATTTTATATGTATCATTTTCCATTTTATTTCACCACAAGCCTGTAATAGCTATACTGACCGGCAGTTTTACTATCACGCTTTATTTCTAGTACATCGCCTTCTTTTGCGTCTAGAAGCTTTGTTGCAGGATCGTTTAATTTAATTTTAGGCAAATCTTTTACCACTATATTGTATTTATCTAGCAATTGGTCAATCTCTTCTTTGAGCATAATTCTATATTGCGGCGACAAACGGTTACTAAATACATCGATATCCAAGCGGGGAACCTCTTAAAATATAATTTATAATTCAATTCTATAATAGTTATACTATTTAAGCTTTTCTATTATCAAATTATGCGTTATCGCCTCATATTCGCTACTTAAAAATGTAAAACATTAACGAATTTACTATTAATTGTTAAATGGCCCTTTTATAGTTCTGTATAGTACAGATCTATTGTTTAATTCATTTAAATTCTTATCTGCAAGATTAAAAACGCTATTACTGTAACTTACAATCCAATAAGAGATTAATATGGAATAAGCCAGAGCAGCATATACTTCTGGCAGATGTAGTTTAGGTATAATATAAATAAATATTAGAAACATCAAAAAGTAGACAATAAAAGTCAATAATGATTCCAAACGAACACTTTTTGCAAGACTTTTGCTATTTGAAAACGCAGAACGCAAGGTTGAATTTCCGTATATTGAAAAAAAACTGGAAAACATCAACGAACTGCCGTAGTAAACACCAGGTAGTATAATTACTATTAAGCCTAAAACCGCAACAACCCCCTGTACAAAGGTTGCTATTAAAAACTTTGGAAAAATTATCAAAGACCGCTTTAAAAATGAAAAAATACTGAGATTATTTGAAACTAAAAAATATAATTTGTAATAGAATAATGCCCCCAAAGAAAAGATTACAAGGAAAAATGAGATAATAAAACTTGCTTCACCAACAAGCACATTAAAAGTAGAAGGAGTGTAAGCTAAACCTCCCATTAAAAATGCTCCTAAACCAAGTATTTTAAAAATTAAAAAAAACCCTAATATAAAGAGAATTAAAAATATCAACATAAATACAATAAATGAGCTAAGTTCTGATACTGATTTTAACCCATAAATAAAACTCTGTAAAAAAGAGTTAATTCTGCTTTGTTCTTTCATTAATATTCTTATTGAGCATTATTAATATCTTTATCTTACCTGCACAATTTATAATTTATCATTATTTTTATATTTTGATTTTAACTTAAAACCGCAATATTTATACACAGGGCATTTGCCACACAACGGATTAACAGGCCGGCATATTTCCCGTCCAAATTGCACAAATGAGTAGTTAGTAGCTATTCTTAACTTTGGAGGTAGTATGCCCTCAATTATAGTTTCTGTTTTCTCAGGTTTTGTACCTTCAGGAACCACTCCAAGTCTCTGAGAGATTCTGTTAACATGCGTGTCTACGGCGATGTAAGGTAAATTAAATCCCCATTCTAGTACAAGACTTGCTACTTTATTACCGACTCCAGGTATAGTCATTAACTCTTTTTTAGTTGAAGGAACTTTAGAATCAAATTTTTTTATAAGCACATTACAAGCACTTTTAAGTAATCTAGCCTTTACATGGAAAAAACCTACTGGATAAATTAATTTTTCGATCTTAGCTATGGGCAGATTGATTATCTTTTCCGGGGTATTAGCAGCCAAAAGCAATCTTTTCTGTGCAGGAAATGTAGTAGTATCTTTTGTTCTGGTTGATAATATCCCGTGAATAAGTATCTCAAATGGATCAGTTTTCCTTTCAGCAGTGTAATACTTTTTGCTTATTATCTTTACTGTCTTTACAAAGTCCTGGTTATCCACAAATCACATTAACTTTGTAGGAATAAATAATTTAAGCACAAAAATTGTATGGATTAGATGAAATATAGCATAAAAAATGAGGGGCTAAAGTATCTAACTGAGAAATACGATATTGATTTCGACAGCATAATAGATAATATACGCGAAAAGAAATATGACAGGGTAGCAATACAGATCCCAGATGGTTTTAAGCTACATGCTTTAGATATTGCAGATATGATAAGCAGTAATTCAGGTGCAGAGGTATACATCTGGGGGGGAAGCACGTATGGTGCATGTGATGTGCCTGTTGGGCTGGGAAAATTTGGTATAAAAGCTGTTATACAATTTGGACATGCGAGATTTAGGGCCGATGAATTGGGAAAAAGCAGTGGTTAAATGATAACTATAGGTATAGACGAAGCGGGCAGAGGACCAGTAATTGGCCCAATGACAATAGCAGGTATAGGTATAGATGAAAGCCTTGCCAAAAAATTTAAATTAATGGGTGTAAAAGACTCAAAAATGCTAAGTATTAAAAGGATATACCTCTTAGAAAGAGAGATAATTAAAAGCTCAGATAATTTCAAGTTTTTAAAGCTGTCAGCAGAAGAAATAGACAATAGATTTGAGAATGGTAAGAACCTAAATTATTTAGAACTAGATAATATGGCAAATATAGCAAATGATCTAATCGGAGAAACTGTAGTCGTAGATTCTCCCAGCAGAAACACCGAAAAAATAAAAAGCTATTTGTCTAATAAAATCCGGAACAAGAGAATTATTGCTGAAAACTACGCAGATAAAAACCATGTTGAGGTGTCTGCTGCATCAATAATAGCTAAAGCAAACAGAGAAAGAGAAGTAGAAAAAATAAAAAAAGAGTTAGGGTATGATTTTGGAAGCGGTTATCCTTCCGACCCAAAAACAATACAATTTATAAAGATAATAACAGAAAATGGAAAGATAAATGAAGAGCCTTACAAAAAATTTGTGAGAAAAACCTGGAATACAGTAAAATACGCTAGTAATAGAACTTTAAACTTTTTTGATTAAGCTATCTATAAAATCTTGAGGCATCTCAGCTGATTTCCAAACATTTTTATCGATACATATATGGAGGATATATCCTTTGCATATAGTCTCATCCTTACAAGTTATATCAAAATCAAACCTTAATATTTTTTTAGAAACTAAGCTCACATTTAATGAGGTTTTAAGCGTATCTCCTAATCTCGCAGATTTTATGTATTTAGCGTTAGATTCCAAAACTACCATCCACTTATTTTGATCTATTATTGGAAAACTATGGCCTTTCCACTTTATGAATTCCTGCATAGCATCTGTAAAAAACCTGTAATAACCTGAATAATGAACGATGCCTTGAGCATCCGTGTCATAAATTTTAACATCCTCGCTAAACGAATAATCTGCTTCCATATTTAATAAGACATAAAACTTGGACCGAGGCTTTCAAGCATTTCTTTTTGTCTTTCAAAGTACTCTCTCGCGTTTTTAAATCTTTTTATTAAATTCTCAGCTACTGCATTTTTTAAATCCAGAGGGTGTATTTTCTTTTCAGTGTAAAGCTTTATCATTTGCTCTGGCGACTCTATCAAAAGGTCCCCGCCGAACTTTTGCTCTCGTTCTATATTAAAACTACCGTCATTTGGCAATATAAAAAAGTTAACAATCTGGACTATAAAGTTATCTTCTACAACTCCTTCTGGGCAGTAACCGTTTAATATCTTTTTCTTTATAGATTCTTCTGAATCGTATATTTTAATATTGCTTTCTGGAACAGAAGAAGACATCTTGGTCCCAGGACCTCTTATAGAAGCAATTAGAGGAGTAAGAACCTCTACTCTTTTTCTATACCCCAGTTTTTCAAGGTACTCTCTAGCATATGCAAAAATGTGCCTTTGATCCATTCCACCTAACTGTATGTCTACATCTAAATATTCTTCATCTAAAGTTTGCATTAAAGGATATATAAGTTCACTTACCTTTGGATTTTTCATTCTTGTAACTTCTGAAGCGGCATGTGTTGCCTTGTCAGCAGTAGTAATGGTGGACAACTTTAATAAATCAGAAACATATGGCTGACTTAATTCAAAATCGGATCCTCGGACAAATTCTGGCATTCTTTCCCAATCAAATGACAATTCTATACATTTCTTGGTATAATCTACTCTTTTATCGAGTTCATCCCATTTAGATTTCAGATCATCCAACGCTGCATGCAAATCGGCAATAAGTATCTTTGGATGTATCCCTGCTTTTTCAAAATCAAAAAGTTTTCCAAGGGCTACTAAATGCCCAAGATGTATTGATCCGGTTGGAGCTCTACCAATATAAACTGAGAGAGGTTTGCCTTCATTAAGTAAATTACGTAAATCATCAATAGTTATTATCTCAAGAGTATTCCTCTTTATTATTTCTAAGCGCTCATCTGTATCCATAAAAATATATATAAAATTTAGGATATATATACATTATTAGCAAAATAACAAAAAGTATAGAAAGCAAGCTTTAATTTAATGCAGCAATATTAATAAAAATGAAATTCATTCATGTTGGGGATACACATATAGGGCAAGTCTACAAAAATGATACTAGAAACAATGATATAAAGAATGCATTTACGCAAATGATAGATTATGCTATATCTGAAAAAATAGACTTTATTGTTCATTCTGGAGACTTATTCGATTCAGGCACTCCACCGTTGGAATCTTTGTTATTTGTTACAGACGAATTAAATAGATTAAAATTTGCTGGGATACCTTTATTTGTAATACCCGGGTCACATGATGTCGGGATAGGGGAAGAAGAAAGCATTATAGAGCTTTTCCACAAAAACAATCTACTAACAAATCTAAATTCAAAAAAATATCTTAAATTGGGAGAGGAAGTAAAACTTAAGGGAGAAACATACAAAGAAGCATTTATTTGTGGGATAAAAGGAAAAAGAAGTAAAGTTGAAGATGAAATATTCAAAAAATTAAAAATTGATATAGATAATTCTGCATTCATTAAAATATTCGCTTTCCATCACACTATATCATATCTTGGAGAAAAATTTAAAGATCTTGATACTGAGAGTTTGCCAAAAGGTTTTGATTATTATGCTGCTGGACACTGGCACGGACATAAAGAGAATATAGAATACGATAGAGGGATAATACAATACCCTGGTTCATTAGAATACTGTGACGAAAAGGAAATTGTAGATAACCCTAACAGAGGATTCTTTGTTATAGCCTATGATCAAAACGGGATAAATTCAATAGAATATAAAATAATAAAAACACGAAATAAGCAAATTTTTGGTATAAACTCAGATAATAAAAAACCGTTAGATATAGAAAACGAGATAATAAATAAATTAAGTAAGAATGATGGAGATATATTGGTTTTGAAACTAGATGGAAAACTAGATGGAAAAACTTCTGAAATTAACCTTGTAAAAATTAAGAAAATTGGCTATGAATTAGGGTATTCTTATATAAGTATAAACAAATCAAAACTAAGCGATAAGGATACTGATATCCAAGAAGACGATATAAAAACAAAGGAGTTATCTACAATAGAATATGAATTTCTTAAAAAGAAGGGCTATAACGAAAAAGAAATAAAAATTGCAAGATACCTCATAGATTCATTAGGTGAAAAGCCAGATGAAATAAAAAAAGAGCTGGAGGCTATATTTTATTCTTATGATAATATCAAAGATTAAGCTTGTGAATATAAGAAGTCACCATGAAAATGAAATACCTTTTTCAGAAGGAATAAACGTTATAAGTGGTAATACTGGAAGTGGTAAATCGTCTATATTAATGGCTATCGAGTATGCACTTTTCGGAAAAATTGGTGAAGGAAAAGAAGAAGGAAAGATGCTGTTAAGAAGAAACTCAACAGAAGGAGAAATAAAAATAACAATTGAAAATGAAAATAATGAATATGAGATAAGTAGGGGATTAAAAAGAGTAAATGATGCAGTAAGAAACGATGACTCAAAAAATTATATAAATAAGAATGATACACGCATAGACTTACAGAACAGGGCGTCTGATATAAACTCTTATGTGAATAAAATTCTAAAAATAGAATCTGAAAATCCTCTAGAAACATTCGAAACCATAACATACATAAAACAGGATGAATTAAAGGCATTAATATTCCAGACTGGACAATACAAACAAGAGTATATAGATGGCCTTTTGCAGCTAAACAGATACCTAAACATATATGACAACACAAAAGAAATTATAAATAAGATAAAAACTGAGATAGAGATAAACAAAAAAGAACTACAATTAAGTGTAGACCAAGAAGACATAATAAAGATAGAGAATAAAATAAACGAAAATCAAAATGCTATAAACTTACTAAGTGACGATGCTTCTAGAACTCAAATTGTTTTAGAAGATAAAATAAGGGAAAAAAATCTTAAAGAGAGTGAACTTAAATTTGAACGCGATAAAAAAATAAATTTTGAAAAAACTTCAACAGAGCTTAAACTAAAACAAAACGAGAAATTAAAAACTGAGCAAGAAAAGAACAGAATATCTCGGAATATAGAGGAGTTAAAGAGAAATCTTAAACCGATAGAAAAATCTAAAAAGGATAAAATTGAGCTGTTAATTAAAGACCTTGAGGAAAAAAACAGAGTAGAAGATGAAAATTTAAAAAAGCTATACGAAAAATTCTTCAAAGTTGAGTATTCCTATAAACATTCTCAGAATGAAATAGAAGAACTTAAAAAAGAGATAGAAAACGAGAATAAATTATTAAAAACCCTCTCTGACGAACAGGAAGAATTTTATAAACAAATTAGCAGTATAACCGAAGTAGAAAACAAAGAAGAAATAAATGGAAGAGTTTATGAACTTAATAAACAGATAGATAACCTGAAAAAAGAACAAACTGAGTCTGTAGAAAAAGGAATTTGCGTTATGTGTGGAAACCTTATAGCTGATAAAAAACACTTAGAAAAGGAATATTCGGATAGAATAAATAAATGCAAAGTCGAAATAGAAAGACTAAATGCAGTTTCTAATAGCACTAAATATTCTAAAAATGAACTTGAAAAGAATATTAGTTTAAATAAACTAAGAATTGAAACAGCAAATAATAATATATCAAAACTAGAGTCTAAGCTTAAAATAAACACAGCAGAAAACAACAAAAAGGAATATGAAAATATAAAAGAAGATTATGAAAAACAAAACCAAAAGCTAAAAAATATTTCTTTAGACCTTAGAGATGCCAGGGAACAGATAAAAATTATACAAGAAGAAGAAAAAAAGATGATAGAGATAGATAACTATAACAGTAGACTTAATGAAATAGACAAAATATTGGATAATTACCAAAAAGAGATATTAAGCTTAGAAGAGAATTTAGCTGCGATAAAATTTGATGAAAACGCACTAAATGAACTTGAAAATAAATTTAAATTTATCTCAGAAGAAACAAACCAATTAAATTATAAGCTTAGTGAAATAAAAAAGGAGCTAGAGTTAAGAAAAAAACAACTTAGTAACGATAAAAATGAGAGAGAAGAATTGGAGAAAAAAGTAAAAAAGAAAGAGGAGTTATCAAAATCTATAGACAAAAAGGAAAATTTTTTAAAAACACTATCAAACTTAAGAGAAGATATCCGCAGTATAAGAGAATATGTAAGGTTAAAGTTCATAAATGATTTCAGGTCACTATTTAAAACACGTTTTGAAGAGCTTAGGAATGAAGTTGACTATGAAATAGATATAGACAACAATTACAATGTAGTAATCACTTCCGGAAATGAAAACATGGATGCAAGGTCTTTATCAGGTGGTGAAAAAACCTCAGTTGCAATAGCATATAGATTGGCACTTTCTTCTTTGGCTTCTATTTTAGGAGGAGTAGGAAAAAATGAGGTTATAATTATGGATGAACCAACTTCTGGACTGGATAAAGAGGATATAAATGCCCTTACAAATGCAATTACTAAGATAACTGATCTAAAACAGATAATAATAGTTACACACGAAGACACTATGAAAAACATTGCAGACAATGTAATAAAATTGAAAAAAGATGCTGGCAGATCTGTAATCTACTAAAATAAAGTATCATTTACATTGTCTATATTAGCTTTAGGGATTCTAGAATAATCGGTAGTACTAGAAAGTTTACCAGAATTACCTAAAAATACTTTTAGGTTATTTATTATAGTTGGGTATTTAGATTTTAGCTGGCCATATAAATCAAGAGAAATTTTCTTGTATTCTGGATGCGCTTCGTCTGTACTTCTATTTTCTGCTATAAATATTGCCTCTGCCAAACTCATTGACATCTTTAGATTAGTTTTAGTTGCGAACGGTACCAAAAGCTCAAGCTCGGAGTTAAACCCATTTTCATGTAATTCCGATAAGTAGTTATTTATTTTAATTAAAGTTTTTTCTGAAAGCTGCAATGTTTCCTTATTTTTGTACACAATATCCGGTATAACATACTCGTTTAAATGAATAACAATATTACGATTGGAGAGTCTATGTCTCCAAAGGTCTCTCGCTGTTCCTAATGAACAGGTTATGTCCAATTGTATGAATGATGATCTTAAACTGCTATCGTTCAAATCATTAAATTTACCTTCTCTTTTAGATGATAAATCAGTCAAATAGTCAATTACAGATTTTCTTTGCTTCTTTTTATTGTTATATGACAACTGGTTATAAATTGAATTTAAAATTTGTTTTTCGCTCTGCGAGCCATTAGTTATTTTGGCAGTGACAGATTCTAGTGAGGCAATATGGATATTACCCAAAAAATTAGAGTAATCAAATTTTATTCTTTCTTTATATACCTGTTTGTTAAATTCATCTGGGTTTAAATGAGTAGATAACGAAGGGATATTGTCAGAAACAGTAGAACAAAATAAAGTACCTGCTTGGTTGTTGTAGGAATTTTCGCTTGAAAGCAACTTTCTTCCAATATTTTCAGCTGTTCTTGCACTTAAAATCATGACTAATGAGGTTTTTGCACCAAGAGGTAAAAAACTTCTTATAGAATCCCTTATAGTAGGGGTTATTACTGTTTTTACCTGTTCTTCACTTGGCATTTCGTTATTTGTTTTTATGAACTTTTGTTTGTATAATTCCATTAATTTATCAAAAAGAGAGTTGTATACTTGAGATAACTCGGAATAACCTTTTGATAAAATCTTAGAAGCATTTTCATTGATATTCTTTGACATATAAAATTCATCGAACTTGACATAGCGAGTAGATCTTTCTTGCGAGGATATGAACATCTCGTCTTGTATGGATAATGCCGTTATTTCTGGTATTACCATTGAAACCATAAAATTAGACTGTTCCCCAATATTCCTGTGTCCTAGCACAGATTGAATATTATAAAGCGTTTTCCTAGTAGAACTTTCAAGGTATAAATCAACATCATTGAAAAACTTATTTAAATCAGCAGGATCCGATAAATTTAACTTACCAACATATGATCTAGAGTTTTTATCTGTGATATGAACAGATTTTGAAATTAACCTTTCAAGAAGGCTTTCACCTTTATTTGTGTTTAAGCGACTAGAGATAGAAAGATCTTCTAATGCCAGCATTTCAGTGGTTGGAAAAACCCGATAAAAAACAGATGCCATCTCATCTAAATAATAAAAACGTAGAAAACCCTTATCATCTCTTTTAACTGATTGCATAGGACTCAAATAAAATATTCTGTAGATTTAAATATTTTATAATACTGCAGGGGAAGGGATTCGAACCCTCGAACCCACAAAGAGAGCAGATAACTCAAATACACCCTTCTTGAGTCTGCCGCGTTTGACCGCTTCGCTACCCCTGCAAACATAGAGTAATGGTTGCTTAATATTCAAAATATAGAATAATTGCGCTTAAATAAGTTTATTATAAATATAATATAGACGTCAGTTATTGGTATCAACTTTTGATTTGTTTAAATCGCTGAATATCTTCTCAAATGAATCATGCATGTTTTCTAAATCTACTGATAACTTAGATAATAAACTTTCATATTTTTCATTGTCTATTTTAAATTTATTAAAAGAATCTGATGCACGATCAACAGCTTTTTTCAATTCATCATATTCTAACTT
Organism: Nanobdellota archaeon; assembly: GCA_021851145.1. Classification (GTDB taxonomy): domain Archaea; phylum Nanobdellota; class Nanobdellia; order Parvarchaeales; family Parvarchaeaceae; genus Parvarchaeum. Next base: position 7,564 of record JAJZJK010000006.1, on the reverse strand, counting down.
AGTTGAATAAGAAACTCCTACAAAAACGTCCTCTTGATCTACCATCTTATAATATTAATGCTATTAAGAATTTAAATGTTTAAATTAAGGCGCAGTTACCTTGATTGCTTGTACAGGACATACATTTTGGCAGGCCATACAAAATATACAATCTCCTTCTCTTGCAGGATCTGCTTTCCTAGCAGAAACTGGATTGCCAGGAGTGTCATTCCATTCTATCAATGAAACTGGGCAAGCAGGTATACACGAACCATCTGCATTGCAGATATCCCAGTCGATGGCTACAACAGAACCATGTATCCCTAATTTATTAGGGGCTTCAACTGGCCCATAAACATCATGGCCATTATGTGTGCTTACTTTTTGTCTATTCGTCTTAAAATCCGGATCAATTCCCATTTTACTTTCAATACAGTAATCCTTTATAAATATTACTTAACTTTATCAAAAATTATGATCCAAAAAAAACTAAATAACAATAGAGATATAAATAACCATGATAAAATATTATATTTCAAAAAATGCAGCTATCTTATTTGTAGGGATAAATCCTCATTTTGGTTCGTATAGTATAGGAGTCCCATTCTCCAATAACAAAATGTTCTGGTACCTGCTTTCTGACGCGGGAATAATACAAGAAAAAAGAGAATTTCTAAAGGATAATAGAAAGTTGAAAAAACTTTACGGTGAAATTTCAAAGAGATACAAGATCAATTTTATTAATATAATATATAAACCAACAAAAAATGTTTCAACACTCAGAAAAGGAGATGAAACGGTAGGCGTAGAAAGACTTTCTAGGATAATAATGCAGAAAAAGCCAAAGGTAGTTTGTTTTATTGGTAAGGTCACGTTTGCTAAGTTTAATGGAAATAATAAAATTAGGTTTGGGCTTCAGAAGAAATTCTCAAATTCAATTGTGTATGTTATGCACTTTCCAGTAAGAGGTTATGCAAGTGTAAGAATAAGAGAATTAAAAGCCATCAAGAAATTAGCTAGACTTTGATTTTAATAAATCCTTTTTGTATTTAGACCAGAAAAAAACAATTAGATAAACTGAAGAAAAAACTGCTATAAAATCTATAAATATTGATAAAAAAACAGACCCATTATAGGATACAACAGATATTACAGAAAAGGTTATGGTTATTGTTAGAATTATAAAAACCAAAGATATTACAGTGAATAAAATATGTAAATCCTTTAATATAACATAATTACTTTTTTTATCTTGTAAGTATTCTTTAAAGGTCCTCTTTGTTGTTTTCCCGTTTTTGTATTCGTATATTTTCATATGATTGCAGAGGGAGGGATTTGAACCCTCGAGGGCGCTAAGCCGCAGGATATCTTATTCTTTGCAAACACAAAGACAGACAAGGACCTTAAGTCCTGCACGTTGGGCCAAACTTCGCTACCTCTGCTTTCAATAGATAAGTGCGACTGATTATTTATAACTAAGCACTCTTTTCACGCAGAAGTCTTCTCTTTCGTTTTCTGTCCAACATTTTCTTCTTTCTTGTTTTCCATCTATCTTTATGGTACTTTTTCCAATTTTTTGAACTTCTTTTCATATATTAATTACATCTTCACCTCATTTATATCTTGGCACCGGTTACGCCCGAGCTCTGGTGATAATTACCAGAATAAGGTTTTTGTACTTCACTTAATGTAGTACTAAAAATAAGGTGCAAAAACCTAGTCCCTTTTGATATTTTTACTGGAACATTGCCACCAATCATCATTATTGTAAGATTACCTTCGTACCCTGCATCAACTATCGTAGGTGGTATAGCAAGCCCTAATCTTGCAAATGTTGACCTTACATTACAGAATCCCACTAGATTACTTGGCATCTTTATTTTCTCATCAATTTTTATTAAAACGCGCTCTTGTGGAAAGATAACAAAATCTTTTTCCACCTTTTCTTTTGTATAAACCTTTTCAAGAGCAGACTTATCGTTTATGTCTACTGGCTCTTTGTTATAAATAAAGCGAAGCAATTCATCTCCAACTCTGAGATCTACCCCATTCTCTCTTACAGTATCATTAGAAAGAGGCTCTATTAAAAGCAATTTCTTTTCTAAATAATCTTTTATATCCTTATCACTTAATATCATCTAATGATTAAATTATTGCAGTATAAAAATTTAATGTTTTAAGAAAATGAAATATTTATCTTAAAAATTGGGGCATTAAGCTTTTTTAATAATAAATATGAGCCAGTTTAAAGTTTTATAATAACCTTAAAAATAACTGCAATGTACATATAAAATTCTTTAGATAAACCAGTTAAAAAGATTTAAATATAACATAGTTTATAAGATAAGAATATGTCTAAAAGCACTGCGCCTTCCCTTAAGAAGAAAGGAGGAGGATTTAAAGGAAAGAGAAGAGATAAGAGAAGGAGTGAATCAAAGAACCTTTCGGTCCCGCTTCAAGTAGGTGAAAGAAAGATAAAAACTTCTAGAACAGTTGGTGGAAACAGTAAAATCATACCTTTGAAAACAGACCAAGGAAACCTTTTTGATCCAAAAAGTAAAAAAACTTCAAAAGTAAAAATAGTTAGGGTTTTAGAGAACAAAGCAAACAGGTCTTATGCAAGACGTAATATAATTACTAAAGGAGCACTTATAGAAACAGATCAAGGTAAGGCGGTAGTAATTAATAGGCCTGGACAAGACGGACAAGTAACCCTAAAAAAAGTTGATTGATCAATAAAGATCATTAATGGAAATTAATCTAAGAAAATTTAGCGATATTGTTGATAAACACCATAAAAAGATAATCGTTATTTGGATTGCGATTTTCCTAATTTCTATACCTATCGCAATACACTTATTTAGTATAGTTTCTTATAATGTAACCGGAAGCTCAGGAGGTTCAACAGATAGTGGCAGCAATAATTTACAGTTAATTGTAAGTGTAAGCAATAATTCATTTTCAAATGGTACAAAAGCTTTCTTTGAAAACATTTCTAATAATTTTGCTTACAAAAACATTACTTCTTTGTACTCAGTAGAATACAACCTTATAAACTCCTCTTATTATACCATAAAGAAAAATGCAGAAATTGCACTGGATTCTGCGTATCTTGAGTATAATCTTACTCCTAAAACGGTTCCTGAAAGCTTGAATAATACAATAATATCAAAAATAGCAAATGAAATAGAAGATAAGTTAAATAATTCAAATATAATAGAACATAACTCTTCATACGGTTTTATAGTTGGCATTATGAAGGGTTATTATAACTCCTCACCTCTGTATGTAATAAATAATTACAACTACACTGATTATCCAATTATCCCTAGCAGTAATGATACTTTGACCCTTATAAATTACAACCACACTACTATGATATCAACAGTAAATAATTCAAATTATTCATTTGTAAATGCATATATTAATAAAGTTTCAAAAAATTACGGAGTTACTTCTTATGTTACAGGATCAAGTGGATTAAGTAGCAACATAGAAAGTGAAACTAATTTTGGTACCTTTTTAGCTATTGCAATTGGTGTTTTGATGGTAATAATTGTAACCGGCCTTATTTTCAGGTCTCCAATTGCAGCATTTGTGCCATTAATTGTATATGGTGTAGACCTTACAATTGCATTCTCGGTTTTCTATGTAATATATCATATAATTTTAAATAGCACAGTATCTTTTTTCGATCCGGCGCTCGCTGCTATACTTATGCTGGGTATATCCACAGATTATTTGGTGTATATGTTATACAGATTTAAACAAGAATTAAAGAATGACCATAAAGAAAGCGTAAAAATAAGCGTTAGAGGTGCTGGTGCTGCCATACTAGTCAGTGGAACTACAGTTGTGTTGGCATATAGTATATTATCCGGTTTTAACTTGGCATTTTTGGGCTCAACGGGTATTTTAGATTCTGTTGGAGTTCTAATTGTATTACTGTCTGCAATCACATTTATGCCGGCGATATTAATATCTTTAGGCAAAAAAGTCTTTTACCCTAATTTTAAAAAAGGTTTCTCATTTGAGAAAATATTCAGCAGGTTGGCGTATTTTGACTACAAAAACCGTTACTTTATAATTTCGATTTTCGTGATAATAATAGCTATTTCTGCTTATTTCTTTGTTGTATACCAACCAGGTTTAAATTTTATCGGTCTTCTTCCAAGCTCTAGCTCTAAAACTGCTTTTTACTTGGCTACAAACAATTTTAAATTCGATCCTATAGACCCACTTATCATAACTATAAACAACACTCAAAACTTAAACCAAACTGCGATTTATAATTCAATTTCTTCGATGAACGGTGTAAAATATGTTAGGTTAACCAGCGAAAACGATTCTTTGCAGATGCTAACCTACTTAAAACCTCTTGGTTTTAGTACACCTGCGCTAAATGATTACAACAATATAAATAACTATTTAGAAAATAGCAAGGTAGATTATAACATTAGTGGTTTGCAAGTATTTTTAGGAAGTTCAGTTAAGAGTATGAATGGGGCTGTTCCATTCCTTATACTTTCTTTAGGCGCAATGATATTCTTCGTATTATTTATAATACTCTTCTCGGTTTATACCCCTCTACGCCTGGTTTTACTTATACTTGCAAACGTTATAGCTGCAAATGGGGTTACTCTACTGATATTTCACTATATACTCTCATTACCGTTCATATCGATTGCACAGATATTCCTTATAACAAGTATTATGGGAGTAGGTGTGGACTATGATATATTTTTAGTAATGAGAATAAGAGAATATGTCAAAGAAGGCAAGAATAACTTTGAAGCTATAAGGCTAGGCCTTGTAAAAAGCGGGCCTATAGTAGCAAGCATAGGAATAATATTCTCTATGGTATTTTTATCTCTTCTTGCAAGTGGTGTACCTATAATACAAGAAGTAGGTTTTATAGTAGCTGTAGGGATATTAATTGACTCAGTTATATCAGTGCTATTTATAGTTCCGTCTATAATGTTTTTACTGCAGAAATATAATTGGTGGCCAGGGCTAAAAGAGTATGAACATAATAAATAAAGTAATCGAAAAGATGAAAGGAGAAAAAATCATAAGAACAGAAAAAGACGAAGACAAAACCCTCACATTAACTAAAGGTCCAGAGGGGATAAGTGTAAAATTTAACGGGATAACATATTCGAGGCTTGCAGAAAAAAAGATATTCACTGGCTCTTACTGGGATTACTTTACACCCTTACCGCTTCTCTACGAAAAAGCAAATATATTAATGATTGGTTTAGGGGGTGGAACGATAGTCTACCAAATAAACAAATTGTATGGCAAAAACATAAACATGGATGTTGTTGAAATAGACAAGAAGATGGTTGAACTTTCAAAGGAATTTATACCCGAAGAAATAAAAAAGATAAATCTTCTTGTAGAAGACGGAATAGAATTTCTTAAAAAAGACAAGAAAAAATATGAACTTGTATTTTTAGATGCATATGACGGGGATAAAATACCAGATAGTTTTCTTGAAGAGAAAACAATAGAAAATATTAGTAGGGTCTTAACAGAAGACGGGGTGCTTGCTATAAACTATGCAATGAGCTTTAAGGCGATAGTCTTCTTCCAAAATTATATAGGAAAGCTCAAGAGATATTTTAAGGTATACCTTGTAAACAATCCCTTTGGCTCAGGGAATACAATAATCTTATGCAGCAAAAAAATGGATAAAACGGAATTGCTTGAGAAAATAAACAAAATGCAACAGAATAGCGATAACCTACATGTGATAAAAGGGTATAACAACATGAGCAATGGCTAATATTTATCTGATAATCTATATTAAGATAAATGGAAATACAAGAGCTAAGAAAATCATTAAAAGAAGTTGATAAGAATACTTGGGAATCAAAAAAAGCTGGAAATGTGCCTTTAAAGGTGTATGCCAATAAAAATCTCCTAAAAAATATGGAGTTGGAGGTCTTTAACCAAGCTGCAAATGCCGCTTCTTTACCCGGAATACTTAAATATTCCTACCTATTTAGTGATGCCCACATCGGTTATGGCGTTCCAGTAGGATGGGCGGGAGCATTCGATATTAAAGAGGGAATAATATCACCAGGTGCTATTGGTTTTGACATAAATTGTGGCATGAGGTTAATAAAAACGAATTTAACGCTTAAGGAGGTCAAACCCAAAATAAAGGAATTAGTTGATATGCTATTCAAGATGGTGCCTGCTGGAGTTGGCTCAAATTCTTCACAAAGCTTTCCAGATCTGAAGACTTTGAGAGAATCTGACTTTAAAGAGATAACAGAGGAAGGCATGGATTGGGCTTTAAGAAAGGGTTATGCTACAAAAAAAGATAAAGAAAGAACAGAAGAAAAAGGAAACATAAAATCTGCAGATTTTTCAAAGGTAAGCGAAGATGCCTTCAAACGAGGAAAAAAACAGCTTGGAACATTAGGGTCTGGAAACCATTACCTTGAAATTCAGGTTATAAATAAGGATTTTAATAAAGAAATTGCAAATGCTTTGGATTTAGATACAATAAAAGAGCAGGTAGTTATAATGTTCCATACAGGATCTAGAGGTTTTGGACACCAGATAGCAAGTGATTATATAAAAAAATTCTTGGATTATTCTTTAAAAAATAAAATAAGCTTAAAGGATAAACAATTAGCATATGCTCCATTTAACTCTAAAGAAGGCCAAGATTACTTCAAAGCAATGTCCTGCGGAATAAACTTTGCTTTTGTTAATAGACAGATAATAACATACCAGATACGAGAAGCCTTTAAGAAGATCTTCAAAAGAAATGAAAAAGATTTAGGATTAGACGTAGTTTATGATGTTTCGCATAACACTGCCAAGATAGAAGAGTATAACATTGAAAATAAAAAAACGAGTGTGATTATCCACAGAAAAGGGGCTACTAGAAGCTTTGGGCCTGGAAACAAAGAATTAACTGGGGTTCTTAAACAAATTGGACAACCAGTAATAGTTGGCGGGAGCATGGAAACCGGTTCTTACTTATGCCTTGGCACTAAAAAAGCTGAGGAAGAAAGTTTTGGCACAACCTTGCATGGAAGTGGAAGAACAATGAGCAGGGTAGCAGCAAGAACAGCTATAAAACCAGATAAACTACTTGAAAGCATGAAAACAAAGGGGATATATATTAAGGCCAACAGTCTCACTGGATTAACTGAAGAAGGCGGATCTGCATACAAAGATATAAATGAAGTAGTAAATTCCATGGATGAAGCAGGAATAAGCCGTAAATTACTCAGTCTTAAACCTATAGGAAACATAAAGGGGTAATGGAAAAATATAAACTACTAAAAGATGAAGCAACAGCAGATATAGCTTTCGTAGCATATGGGAAAAACTTGAATGAGCTATTCAGGAACATATCAATCGCTGTTTCAAATATAATGGTATTGAACGCAGATATGAATGGAACTAAAAAGATAAACTTTAACATACATTCCAAAAGCTTAGACTTGCTTGTAATAGATTTCATAAATAAAATTGTATTTTATAAAGACTACAAAAATATATTAATTACCGACTCAAAAATACAGATAGACAAAAAATTAAATCTTAAATGCCAAGCAAC
>JAJZJK010000031.1 GCA_021851145.1 Nanobdellota archaeon | reverse complement strand
GGATCACTTAAAACTAACATAGACAAGTATGCTGCCTTACATGAAATCTTCAATGATAAAAATCTTCTATTACATCTGTCAGGGATAAGGGCGTCCTTCAAGGTCAACCACATGAAAAACTCTTTGTATACAATGATGCTAATGCCTACGTTTGGTTTCGATTCGGTTGCGTTATGGGCCACTGGCTTTGGAGATGTAAAAGAGCATGTGATTCATTTTGGTAGCGCAAGGCGCTTTGATACCAAGACGTATGCTTACCAAAAGCTTGAGAAGATTTACCCTGATTTTAATAAAGCCATAGACTGTGACTGTTTAGTCGATAGACATTTGACAGTAAAAACTTTCTCTAATAAGTTCACCGGAACGGTGACTACAAATGATGCCAATAAAATGCATGATTTATTGTCTAGCCAAACAGAGTTAGAATTAGAAAGCGCTGCGATAAAAAATCAGGATCTTATACGCTTTTTGCATACAAAACCTTTAGCCAAAGAAGCGGTAAGCGCATTAAATTTGCTATCTAGTAGACTCTACATAAGCGCCTAGATTCAGTTTCAACTAGCTTAGCTAATATTAATTCCTCAATTACTTTAGAAGTTTCTTTATCAAATTTGTTTGCTTTAGCTTGAATTAAATGTTTGCATTGGTAGTTTTGTTTTAAATCTTCTGGTATTTCTTTCCAATTATCATACCCATCGCATTTTGGGCAATCTTTTACTTTGTAATTACATTCGAATTGTCGTATTTCAGCAAATAAGCCTTTATGAGCATTATCCCACAAATCTAAAAATATTTTTGCTTCCATTTATATACCTATTTATAGGATTACTAATATATAAATTTATAGGTATATGAAAAACAAAAGAAATCCTGATGAAAGGGGTGAGATTACTATAGTCTCTTCTGCTCAAAAAAATGGAAGGTCTGTAAGAACAACAATACCAACAGGTATTGCTAGTCAAGTACCCCTAAAAGCAGGATCCAAACTTTTGTGGGTATTAGACAAAGGCAAAGATGGCTGGGTTATAACAATAAAAGTAAAAGGTTAATTAGATATGCAAGCAAATAGTAAAAGTATAAATAAGCGAGACGCTCAAAAAACTAGATTATCAAAGCCAGTAAAAGCTTTAATAAAAGCAATAATTAGAAGTAATATAAAAAAGAAAAAAAGAATGGAAAAATATACCCTATTCGGATCTGATAACTTCGATATAAAGAAACTGGCGCAGGTTTTGCATTACATAATATCAAAAGTAGGGTTCGAGCCAAACGTTGGTAAAACTTTCTTGTACAAGATATTATACTTCTGTGACTTTGATTATTACGAAAAAACTCAAAACTTTTTAGTTGGAGAACGATACATAAAATTGCCACACGGACCTGCACCACAACATTTTGACAAGGCTATAGGTCAACTAGTTAAGTCTAAGGCTATAGAATCGATACGAACTAGGTACGGTAATTATCGACAAAGCAAATACATATCTACTGCGGAGCCAGTTATGGATAGATTAAGTGCTGACGAATTGATTTGTATTGATGCTGAGATAGATAGGTTTAAGGGCATGAATGCAACCCAAATAAGCGAATATTCCCATGGCGACATGCCTTGGAAAGCAACTGAAGATAATAAGTGCATAGATTATAGACTTGCGTTTTATAGAAATCCGATTTACTCGGTTGAGACGGCAAATTAATTGCTTCTGAAATATTTTAGTATACGCATCTGGTCGTGGTTCTCTTTATCACTTTTAGAATATATCTCTATCGGTATTATCTCATTGGTATACTGGTTAACGGCGTAGGTAAGCCTTAATGTTCTTGTATCCCTTGCATCAGTCGACTTTATCTTTCTAAGCTTGTATATGGGGGTAGTTACTTCTTTGCCGCAAGGGATTCTTTTGTAATTGGTTGAATCAGAAGATTCGGGATGTGTTTTTAGCACTGCATATACAATCTCGAGATCACTTTCCAGATGTCTAAATCTTCTGCCGCTGAGCTTCTCTATGTCTTTTGCATATTCGGCGACACATTTTAAGTTAATCGATGGCGTCACTGTTTTAAACTTATTTTTGTCTCCTTCTGCTACAATACCCATATGTCAATTATATGATTGCGAAAGTTTAAATACTTATCAAAACCTGAATTTAAATCCTGAATATGTATCAAGATTAAAAATCGGAAAGTTTAAATACTCATAATGTTCATAATAGATATGCAACAGAATAAAGACGAGTCAATGAAAACATTGGATGTTATAGCGATACGCATAAAACAGCATGACAAGGACATATACGCTTTTTCACTTGATGCACGAACAATACACGACTTATTAAATTCTAAAAAAATGGACATAGATCGTTGGAGTCCCACCAATCAGGACGGTTATCAAAGAAATCCGACGGACACTCGATACAAAAAGTTTGGAAAGTTCGTTTTGAGGAGAGATGGTATTTCCCCGCTATCAATTCTATTGTCAATTAGAAACAAAGAAGCCCTAGAGCTCGAGCCGATACATGGCCAGCAAAACGTGTTCCATCTAAAAATAAAGCTGAAAGACGCCATTATTTATTTACCTGATGGGCAACATAGAGCATATGGACTACGTTGGGCTGTAGATATGTACCCGGGTGAGGTCGATAATTACCAGTTACCTGCCGTGTTATTTATTGCTGGAGGCGAAGACCCTAGGTATGAAGAAGCGCAACAATTTTATTTAATAAACACCCTTGGTAAACGAGTAAAAACTGACTTGGCACAACGCTATATACTTCGTACAAAAGAAAAAGCGCAGGGAACATTAACAGAAACGGTTATAATACCTGAAGATAGTATAAAGGATTTAGATCCTTATGCATTAAAAATTTCTGATATGCTTAATGCGGATGGCCCATTGGCAGGCATGATATCCTTACCGAATTCAAATACTCTAGCCATAAGCCAGAATTCATTTATAGATTCTATTAAGCCGTTACTTATTCGTGCTGCTGAATTACACTGGAGTATCGGTAAAGCAAGAGATACGCTGGCCGCTTTTTGGGGCGCTATAAAAGATAAATGCCCAAGATCTTTTAGCCATTGGGATGGTGATGGATGTAGTGCCGGAAACCCAGAACATTTCAATGCCGTGCTAGTAAAAACCAGTGGTATGTACTCTCTCAATGCTGTATTAGCAAAGTCACTTTTGCTGCCAGAAGTATCAAAAGCACCGACTGAAAAGGAAACGTTTAAGAAATTGCTAGATACGCCCGAATTAGAAACTTATTTTGGAGAAGATGGCCTCGGGGGATATTGGAGTAGTTCGAATACTGGTGGCGCTGCGGGCAGAGGAACAAGTCGCAAATCATTCAAAGATATATCGGACGAAATTTGGAGCCACCTCGTTGAGGAATAGATCCAATTCTTTCTCTGAAAGGATTAATAACTTTAATGATTTAAGTGTAGATGGCTAAAAGCAAAAAACGTGAATCTATTAACATCTTGTTTGATAAGTTGTACGTTAAATCAAATGGGGCTAAAGTTATAGAGTTTTCTAACACAGAATTAAAATCTATAACTCAAGATACTAAATTTATGAATCAATTTGATGCTACGAAATATGATTCATCAATAAAACTTCCTGAAAGGCTTCAAAAATATGGTTACTTCATAGTGCATCTCGGAGAGGGTAATCATGCCTTTGTAAGAGGCGAAGGTTACCATAGATTTGAACAACTTTCTGATAAGCGAGTGGTTAGCGTTGGTAAAAGTTTAATAGATGAAGCGGGTAAAAGTGAGGCTGGGGCAGCATCTTTTCTATACAATGAAAAGATATTACAAGATTTTCTTGGTACCGAAGAAGTAAAGGTTCATACCGCTCGAAGGACCAAATTTTCTTATGCATTCAATGTAAATGGAAATGAACTTTACGCTAAAAATCAGCAGATAGAAATTGATGGGATATTTGAAACCAATGATAATAGTATAATAATTGGCATAGAAGCCAAAAATGTCGAATACCTGGATTTTGAAATCAGACAACTTTTTGATATAATGAAATATTTTGAAATGTTAAAAGAAAAGAAAGCTATACCTCTCGCCGTAAAAATTAGAATTTTATTTGTGGTTAGGTTACACAGTGAACAGAAGGATATAGTGAGAATATTCGAGTATAAGTTCAAAGATAAAAATGATTTAAACTCCATAAAATTTGTTAGAGGAACCGAATACATCGCCAAGCATAGCGGCAATTCGACATTAAACTAAAGGTTTAGGTGTATCTTTAAGTCTTTTCTCGCTTATGTCTACATACTTCTTGCTGGTTTCGCACCCTAAATAATGTCTTCCATTTTTCTTAGCAGCAACGGCAGTTGTACCAGAACCCAAGAATGGATCAAAAACCAACTCCCCAGGATTACTGCTTGCTTTTACAAATATCTCCACTAACGAAAGTGGCAACTGAGCAATATGTTCTGTTTTTTCTTTACTTACGTTTTTAACTAAATTAAATGTAAATACATCATATGGACCAGTGCCCTTTTTACCGCTTTCTATCAACTTCCGGACTCTTTTGTCAGTTGGATTTTTATAAGGTTGGACAACCAGTTCTTTATTAAACGTGTAATTATCTCCTTTTGTATAAAACAGAATAGAATCTTGCGTTCTGGTATAATTCTTTTTAGAGTGACCGGTGTTTGTCGGATAATGCCAGGTCAACCATCTTTTAAATCTCATCTCTTTCTTTTTATCTAAATAAACTTTAAGATAAGCATTATTTTCTGGGTAATTAAAAATATAGAGACTCCCACCAATTTTTATAGTTCTCACTAGTTCATCTATCCATTTATAACACCAAGCAAGGTATTCCTCAAATTTTAAATTATCGTTGTAATCCCCATCATATTTTTTACCGATATTAAACGGCGGGTCAGTCACCACCAAATCTATTGAATTATCGGGCACCTTTTTTTTATCTTGTAAATATTTTAGACAGTCACCAAGATATACATAATCTATGTCCATATGTATTAACTATGCACCTCCAAATTAAATTTCTTTGATAAGCCATTAAATGCCTCTTTTTTGTTTTTTTCCATGTAATAAATTGCATGATATCCAACAACAATACTTTTTATATTGGGTATCCATTTCATAAGAGTTTTGTAGATATGTATATCCTTTCTCTCGGTGATTATATAACCATTCAGCAGAAGCTCACGAAGTATTAGAAAATATCTAGCACTAACCTTACTGTTGTTATTATGCAAATCCGTCGTCCATCTTATTACAGTCGTATAGCCTACTCCAAGAGCTTCAGCAACCTCTACTTTAGACATTCCTTTTCTTACAAGATACCGTATTTTATGCTTTAATTTCTGCGGATAAATAATCGAATCTTTATGTAGATCTAAAGTCCAATTATAAATCGTTTTTGGATCTACTCCCAGTTTTACTGCCGTTTGCAGTTTTGAAACCCCAGAGCGCACCAGTTCTCTTGCCTTTTCTCTGGTTTCTGGACTGTATCTTAATCTCTCGTTTTTATTTGGTATCCTCCATTTTATTATAGTAGCCAGAGGGACTCCTATAGCCTCAGACACTTTTGATTTGCTGTACCCTAAATTTATAAGTTTTATAGCTTCTTCTCTAGTAGATTGCGGCCATCTGCTGATTTTGCAGTATCCCCGCACCCACTTTCCGATGGTATTCTCTGAAACACCAAGAGTCAATGATATAACATGGATAGTATTGCCTTCTGATGCCATCTGACGGGCCCTTTCAATTACTTCTTTTGAGTGCTTCATACTTACATTAGAGAAGACCTTATTAAAACCCGTTTCTATCATTGCCAAAATGGTCTAAATTTTAGGCAGCTATTTGCGGAGGAGGGTATGCGGAAACCTGAGCTGGCAGCCTACCAGTAGCGTTCCGTGAAGTTCATTGCCAATTTTTTACCTTCGGAACTACTGAATAGATTGGGGCAGCCGGGATTTGAACCCG
>JAJZJK010000030.1 GCA_021851145.1 Nanobdellota archaeon | reverse complement strand
TGATATTTGCATCTTCTTCTGTTGTTTATGGAGAACCTGAAAGCATGCCTGTAAAGGAGAACCAAGGTCCGTACAAACCAATCTCTGCTTATGGGGCCTACAAATTGGCTAGTGAAGGCATGATAACCTCTTATTCCCATTACTACGGGATAAAAGCAGGGATATTCAGATTTGCCAATGTTGTTGGAAAAAATCAAACACACGGGGTAATACTGGATTTTATAAACAAGCTTAAGATTAATCCGAAAGAATTGACTATATTGGGTGACGGCACGCAAAACAAGTCATACATACATGTAAGCGACTGCGTTTCAGCCATTATGTACTTAAATGAGAGAATTGATAAAACGGAGATAATAAACCTCGGAAATAGAGGCACTACCTCCGTTTTGAAAATTGCCGATATTGTTAAAGAGAAAATGGGACTAAAGGAAGTAAACTATAAAATGTCAGATTCTAAAGATGGAAGAGGTTGGAAAGGAGATGTAAAAAAGATAGAGTTGGATACATTAAAAGCAGAGAGCTTGGGATGGAAAAACAAATACGACAGTGATGAAGCCGTTGAGAAAGCAGTTATTGAGATACTAAAAAAGATTTGAATTAGGACTTCTGGTTTTAATGGAGATAGTTTATTGCTTATAAGGGAGGGTTTTGTGCGAGTCATAAAATTTCTTAAAAATATGGGAAAACCTCTCGTCTTTCTCAGCGAACTCTATAAAAGTTTCAACCCAAAACTCCTTTGAGCCTATGTCGTACCTCTTGCCCTCTATTTTTACCCCAAAGATATCCCTATCCTTACACATGAGATTAAGCGCATCTGTCAGCTGATATTCATTGTTTTTACCTAAATTTATTTTATCAATAAAATCGAATATTTCTGGTTCTAATGCATAAGCTGCTGTAATAGCAAGGTTACTTGGTGCTTCAGAAATCTCTGGTTTTTCAATCATATCTTTTATTAAATACAAGTTATTATCAACCTTCTCACCTTTAACAATTCCGTAATATTTAGTTTTTTCCATAGGTACTTCCTCTAAACAGATAGAAGTGGATTGTGTTTTGTCAAAAATGTCCAGAAGCTGCCTTACAACTGTTTTATCGGTATACGATTTATAAATAGTGTCGCCTGCTAAAACTAAAAATGGCTCATCATTTACAAATTTCTTTGCATATTTTACTGCGTCGGCCAAACCTTTTTGCTCCCTTTGTCTGACGAAGAATATCTCAGGAAAATCTGGTGTAACATTAAATTTTGAATCGAGTTCATTATAATCAAAGTAGTTTATTATAGACTCTTTACCCTTTCCAACTATTACTAATATTTGATCTATACCGGCACTTAAAATCTCATCCACAACATGATGTATAACAGGTTTATCCAATATGGGCAGCATTTCTTTAGGCTGCGCTCTAGTCAAAGGATACATCCTAGAGCCTAAACCTGCCGCAGGTATGACTGCTTTTCTTATTTTAGCCATAATGCCCAACTATTTTTAGATTAGAATTGCTATTTAAACTTAAAATTCTACGCATGTCTATAACAAATTTACCGGTTCTTACATTCAACTCCCTAAATTCTGGCCATTCTGTTGCTATAACTACTGCATCCGAGTTTTCAATGCAATCCTTTGCACTGTTAAATAATTCAACATTTTCTAGTTTAATCTTGGCCATAGGATCATAAGCATTGACTTTAAACCCGATACTAAGAAGCTTTTCCACCAATTTTACTGCCTGCGATTCTCTGGTGTCATCGGTATTAGCTTTAAATGTAAGGCCTAATACTCCAACTCTGATATTCTTTTCTGACCCACTAAACTTGTCTTCTAATAAATCTATTATTCTTAAAATTCTATTTTTATTCACTTTTACTGCGCTTTCAATTATAGATAAGTTCTCACCCAAGTCTTTAGCAAACGACATAAATGCTGTAGTATCTTTTGGAAAACAAGACCCTCCAAAACCTATGCCAGCTTTTAAAAAATAAGGCGCTATTCTTTTATCCAGACCCATCCCTCTAGCAACTTCTTCAACATCGCAACCAGGCACCTTTTCACATAAATTGGCTATCTCATTTATATAAGACACTTTAACCGCTAAGAAAGCGTTACTTGCGTACTTTATCATTTCAGCGTTTTCGTTTGTAGTTTCTATTATCGGAGAATTGGCAAATTCCCATATTTTTTTAACCTCTTCGATTGCTTTCTTATCATTTCCACCAATCACAACCCTATCTGGTTTTAATGTATCCTCTATCGCAGTGCCCTCCTTCGTAAACTCTGGATTTGATATTATCGTCATACCTGTTTTCCTCATTAAATTACTAGCCGTACCTGGTAGGACCGTGCTTTTAATAATTACAATCGCATTTTTATTTACTCTCTTTACATTTTCTACGGCATCTTCAACATACTTTAAATAAATCTTGCCATCTTTATTTGGAGTTGGTACTATTACAAAAATATAATCCGCTTCTTTAAGCGCACCATAGTCTGCAGAAAATATTAACTTTTTAGAGTTCTTTATCAACATTTCTTTTAAACCTGGTTCATATATGGGAGGTTCTCCGGCAGACAAAGATTTCACTTTTAATTCATCTATGTCTATTCCAACAACTTCGTACCCTGCTTCTGCCAATGCTACGGAAGTTACTGAACCTATATATCCAAGACCAACTACTCCTATCCTCATAAATTTTTCTTCTCCCTCAACCATTCTATCGTATAATTTAAACCTTCATCCAAACTAACTTTTGGCTCCCAGTTTAAAATTTTACGTGCTTGTGTAATGTCTGCAGCTCTTCTTTTTGGATCCTCCTCTCTAGGCTCTAAATGTACTATTTTTGACTTACTGTTTGTCTTCTTAATGATAAGCTTCGCCAAGTCCAATACGCTTATTTCCTTATAGTTTCCTATATTCAAAACTTTACCTTTTCCTTTATTAATCGTCAAAAACTTCCAAGTAGCATCAACCCAATCACTTACATAAAGAAATGACCTTGTCTGTTTACCATCACCATGCACGGTTATTGGCTTGTTTCGCAATGCCTGGTCTATAAACCTAGGTATAACTCTGCCGTAAAAGCCATCCTCTCTTATTCTTGGACCGTAAACATTAAAAGGCCTTTGTATCCTTACATCTAACCTATATTGACGTTCATAAGCCATTATAAGTGCTTCTGAAAAACGCTTGCTTTCATCGTAACAGCTCCTTATACCATTTGGATTTACGTATCCGAAATAATTTTCAGGTATTGGCAGTATCTTCGGATCACCGTAAACTTCCGATGTGGAGGTATACATAAATATCGAATTTCCCTTCCTTGCTATCTCAAGCATGTTCCTTGTTCCAATATCGTTTGAGTCTATAGTAGCAAGAGGATTATTTATATAATCTTCTGGAGATGGTCTGGCTGCCAAATGAATCACAAAATCAAATTTCTGATCGGTGTTAAACTTTTCCACAGGCTTCTTGATAAAATGCACTTCTTTTGGAACCTGTATCTCCTTCGAAGTTGATAAATTATCAACTACAGTCACATCAAAACCATTTTTAAGTGCCCTTTCGCAGAGGTAACTACCTAAAAAGCCATTTCCTCCCGAAATAAGAATACTTGCCATGATTAGATATCAGATAAGATATATATAAATAGATTTAATAAATTATATGAAAACTAAAATAATAGGAGTAATGGCGGCAAAAAACTTAGTTTCTCAAGGTTACCCCTTTTTGGAAGCAATATATTCCTTTCTTAACTGGGGAGATGAACTGTATGTGGGAGATGATTCATCCGATGAGACTTACGCTATCCTTAGTAGAATTGCCAAGAATAAAAGAATAAAGGTTTTTAAACTACCCTGGAAAAACGCGACAAAAAAGGGAAAAGCAATAGGAATCGCATACAATGACCTTATAAAAACAGTAAAAAGAAAGGTTAAGCCGAATGATTTTATTTATGAACTGCAGAGCAACGAAATAACACATGAAGATATTTATGAAGAGATGAGAGCTTTGCCAGAACAGTATCCATATTATAAGGGTTATTTCGTGCCTCTGAAAGAGATGGTAGGAATTTACAGCATAAGGGATGGAACATACAGATTCAGATTGGCCAAAGCCAGTAATAACATGGCTATATTGGGAGACGGCGGCAGAATAGACCTTATAAGGGATGTCAGTCCATTAAAATTTTTAGGAGACGAACTAAAAACCATATTCCGGTACATATCTCCCGGCATGTATTCTATAAGGACATTTAGATATCTGACATTCGATAACAGGATAAAGGTGCCAGTCTTGTCAAATAGTATATTCAGATATTCGGTTATATTTCCAGTAAACTACATAAAAAAATTACAGGGCCATAAAAAACTATATCAAGACAAAAAATTTATGGAGGTAGAAAAACTTTACAAACTAAAGAATAATCCTGACAGATTTTACTTTAAACTTGCAAGCCATCTCTGTAAAACTTACGTTGAGAATCGGAAAGTTCCAGTAAAACTTGAACCTGAAAAACACCCTGAGATAATGCGGGGGATAATAAACTCTGATAGATATGTTATAAGAAGTGATTTAGTGGAGAATATAATTAAAATGAATAAGATTATGTATTAAAATCGCTTTTTATGAGAGAATTTAAATAAATATCGTTTATAATTCCTCTTGCGTCTCTTGCTCTGTTCATGCCTAGTGACTTGCCTGCATAGCTCTCGACATTAAAAGTTATCCTTGCTGTATGTATCTTCTCCTTAAAAAGAAGGTAACTCAGGTATATGTCCTCATCCGAATTTATGAAATTCTTATCAAATATCTTTTCTTTTTTACGGATTAAATCTGCATTGAAAATGGAGAAATCACCTATTGAATCAAATTTTACTAGGGGTTTAAACAAGACTCTTAAGCCAAAATAGCCGTTTAAGTTTCTTACAAATATATTTGCCGAAAATTTTTTGTACAAACTGTATCTTTTATTTTTAAATTTGTCAAGTTTGTAATAGGCCCCCAGAAATACTGCCGGCAAGCATAATGACACTTTATTTGAATGGTAAAATGAACTGTTTATCCATATAACTTCGTATTTTTCGCTGTCTACTTTTTCAATCTTATTTATAAGCTCTGTAATACCGTCCGTTCTATAAACATCATCATTTGACAGGATTATCCATTTTGGATTATACTTCAAAGCGTATTTTAAACCAAAATTGCAGCTTCTCGCATAGTTGAAAAAAGGACCATTGCTCTCTACAAATACAATCTGCTGTCCTTTGAATATATTATTTGCGCAGTTCTTTGCCAGCTCACCTTCGTGATTTGCAGTAGGTATAACAACCACTATGTCCTTCTCACCCTCTACTTCATAGATTTTCATTGGAGCACTTGGCCTGTTCTTCATCCATTCTATCAGCTGTTCTACCGTATCAAAATGATCATAGAATTTTATCACGTCTTCTACATTCTTACTTGTAAACAATCTATCCAGTTCATCTAATTCCTCTGACATAGATTAAAAGATATATTATTTAAGTATTTAAATATAAAATATTAAGTGACATTTGAATTTAAAAGATTAGAAATACCTGGGGTTATTCTTATAACTCCAAAGGTATTTTCCGATGAAAGAGGCTTTTTCATGGAAAGTTATAAAGAATCAGAATTCAAAGCAAACGGCATAAATTTTGAATTCAAGCAGGATAACCACTCAAAATCCTCAAAAAATGTGCTTAGAGGTTTGCATTATCAATTGGAGCCTTACGCTCAGGGCAAACTTGTAAGAGTCATCACTGGAAAGATATTTGATGTAGCAGTTGACATACGAAAAGGTTCTCCAACATTTGGAAAGTGGGTCTCTGCTGAACTATCAGAAGATAACAAGAAAATGCTTTGGATTCCGCCCGGATTTGCACATGGTTTTTTATCACTTGAAGACAACACAAATGTACTTTACAAGTCTACAAATGAGTACAACAAAGAAAGTGAACGCGGCATATCATGGAATGATCCTGAGATAGGCATAAAATGGCCAATTAATAATCCATTATTATCAGATAAGGACAAAAAGCACCCTATTTTAAAGGACGCAGACATAAATTTTAATTATTAATTCAATAAATTACAGGATATTCTATGAAACTAATCGTTACTGGTGGATACGGATTTATAGGCTCTAACTTCATCCT
>JAJZJK010000029.1 GCA_021851145.1 Nanobdellota archaeon | reverse complement strand
AGGAATAAAAATCCTATCAAAGATAAATGAGAGTGCCTCGGTAGCTCAACGGCAGAGCGCCTGTCTTGTAAAAAACAAGAAAACAGGAGGTTGAGGGTTCAATTCCCTCTCGGGGCTTAAAGTCAATGGGGTTATATATAGAAGCCTCAAATGTTACCCTTCTCTAACATAGTTTTAGCTAAGTTTTTATTTATGTAAACTTGTTTCTACTCTCTTTTCTAAGGCTTTCATAAATTGTTCGAGTGATGGTAATGTTCTATCTGTATCAAAAGCCACTCTCAGTTCAGCTACAGTATAAGAATGTACTCCGCTTAATTTTAGAATGTGCCTGCCTATTTTCTCATCCATTACTAACGAATAAATGAAATAATGTGTTCTTTTCTCTTTTGAAAATTCATTTTCTTTTATCTCAAATCTTTCAAGCATGTTTTGAAAAACGAAATCTTGCATGACCCAAACAATATTTTTGTTCCAACCTTCCGCTACTAAACCTTTTTTTAACATTTGAACAAATGACAGTTTAATTGTATTATAAGTATTCATACCGAAAGCATAACTGCTCTTTGATCCTTGAAGTCCCTTTTCCATTATATCCTTTAGATTCTGGACTAACTTTCCTGTTCCGGTAGTAGAATCAGATTGTATCTCAGTTATCACAAAGTCATTTATCTTATTTCCCAAAGGTTCATGTTTGCATAGCACAAAGTCAAATGAGCCAATTTTTTTAAGTTTTACCTCAGAGATTCTTATAACATTATTTTCTCCTCCTATAAATCTATTTGCTATATCCTTAAATACTATATCGCCTTGCAAAAACCTATCAGGATCTATAATTACTGGTACCCCTTTCCAATACACAACGTCAATACCCATTGGATAATCTAATAATCTAGAGACCTTTTTGAACTTCTTGCCAGTATAAGGAGAGATATACCCTTCTTTTATTATTTGTTGAACTACTGACTTATCTTTAAATTGAGAGATACTTCTTCCAAAAACCTCGGCGGCTATCTTATGCGGCACTTTCAATTCCCCCCTCTTCGCTATCTGTTCTTTCTTAATTTTCATTTTATCAGTATCAAATTTTCTTCGGGTATCTGAATATCATGTGCCGAGCTCCGTCTATTTCTATGTAGTTCTATTCTAGTTTCACTAAATCCAATTTTTTTAGCTATCTCAGCTAATATTTCTGCAACAGGTATAACAACCCCTTTTGAAGTTTGGTCGCCTACTACTAATATACAAGCTCCACCTTTAACTAAAGTATTATAATAAATTTCCATCGCTACCCACATATCCGCAAAGTATTGATTTATCATCTTTGGATAATCAAATCCCCAATTTTTATCTTTAAGTTTAAAAGCGACTTGACTGGTTATCTCTTTAACATTAGGTAAATTTGCAACCCTTTCTGGTGTTATATCTTCTTTGAATATCAGTTTTGTACTTCCTTTAACCATTTTTTTCTTAATTGATTGCACGTCAGACATATCTTTAACGTAACCATTGAGATAAAGTTCTAATCGTGTTTGTCTAGTGTACTCTAAATCGTTTGGATAGGGCGGTGATGTTATTATTATATCTACTTTGTTTTTGTATTTACTAAAGACCTCCGCATCCTTTGATGAACCTTCGATTATTATTGATTCAGTATTTTTACTTTTTTGTACTTCATTATTTTGTAAATCAGTTATGACTTTACCTGCTAAGTTAACAAATTCTGTAAGGAAATCCGGCTTCTCTCTAAACGGATAAAATGTTGTACCAGGACAGAATGCAACATAAGAAACGTTTACAGCGCTTGTGGAAGTAATGAACACTAAAATATTTCTTATTTCTTCTGAACAATTCAGATTTTTTATTAAATTAAGCATAGCCGAAACTTCAAACTGTTTGACTGGACTCAGCCACTGATTAAGTTCTCTTCTTGGCATATTCTTTAATGTATTAGTATTAAATGCCATCTTCTTTTGTTCCGTTGAAAGTTCTTTAAATTCATTTACTAATTTATCAACTATTCTCGAAAGCATACTTACGTCTATAGACCAATTAGTTTTAATTCTGCTTACAAAAGTCATTAAAGGATTGATATCTATACCAATACTCTTATATCCAAGCAATTTTGCTTGAACTACAGTAGTACCGCTACCTATGAATGGGTCTAAGACATAGTACTTATCATTTATTTTATATTTTTTAATATAATCCTCTATAAACCCACTAGGAAAATCTTCCAGATAACTATACCATCTAAATACTGGCTTTGTATGATTATACTGCGATCCGCTAATTTGAGAAAATCCCAGCCCATCAGCATCAAATACAACTTTACTGTAATCCGGGAAATTATACCCTTGCTCTATCTTTTCTTTTACAAAATAAAGTCCGTATTCAGTAAGATCAAACCTATCATTAATCATCCTTTTTTTAACTAAGCTTTTTATTGCTCCCTCAACTATCTTACTACCTTTTGGGTAACCGACATAATCTGATAAGCTACTATCTGGTTTTAAGTAATAATATTCCAATATTTCATATTGCAGATAAGGAATTTTTGGTTTTATCATCCTTAATCTTTTAATCGTAACGGGCTGCAATTTTGCCTTTTTGTATTTATCAAGAGTTCCCAAATCCACTAAAAATTGTTGAGAACTCCTACTAACACCACGACCATAAAAAGTTAATCTTTTAACCATATAATCCACCCTGTAACATATGAGAGCATACGCTAACAATAACGTATCGCAATCCTTTTAATTCATCGCCCAGAAACAGTCGGCTATTTGTATAGCGTTGCCATAACGCAGTTTTTGTATTTATTTTATGTAAATAAAAGTTTATATACTTTGGTATCATGCCGATCATCTGATTTTATCCATAATCTTACCATTAACCCTATTCTCTTTCCTTCTTTTATGTGCTTCTGTATATACCACGGAGTAGACTTATTTATAGCTTTTCTTGAAAGTCCGGCCACTGATTTTGGGTGGATAAAGTCGGTAGTCTTTCAGTAATGGATGGAGAGAAGTAACAAACTAACCTATGGATTTATAGTAGCGGAAGTTGTATTACTTTTCGGGGTTGCTATAGAAGAGGAAATTATCAAAATTGGCAAAGAGATCGATGTATAACGACTAAAATGATTCTGATGTTCGAAAATATCAATAAAGATTACTGGTATTATAAAGGGTTAAACTATGGTAGAAGTAAGGAAGAATATAGAAAACATGGAATTAAGCAACTAATAGATGAACTGGAAGACTTATCCTTAGATGATCTTAAGGAGATTTCTTCGATGTTAAATATTTCTAAAATAGATAAAGAAGATAAAGACACATATATCCAAGCTTTGACAGGAGAAAAATCAATCGGTTTACAACTTTTAATGTTATCATTATTCTTAAGAACATACGAAAAAAGCTCCAATGATTATATAAACAAACATAAAAGTTCAAATGGTAAGTCTAATTCTTCTTATGTAATATTGTTGAGCCTTTTCTTGGATAATAATCATGATCATTTACTTGACATTCTTATAAATCATAATTGGGAAGCCGCTGGTACTGGAACCATATTAGAAAGTAAGGAGAATTTACCCGAAGGTGCAAAAAAGAATTTTGAAAATGACGCAAAATCTTTCGCAAAGAAATTTTCAACAAAAAATCCTTATTTTGGCAAAAAGAAAGCCAAATATATTGGTAAATCGGAGGCTATTTTCTTATTTGACAGACAAATAGGAGATAAGGTCATACAAACAATCGGAAAGCCACAACGACTGAAACCGTCCATATATGTCTTAATTAAAATCAGTTCTAGAGGACTTGAAATTAGAGAAAAAAGAAGCCACAATTATACTATTAATCGAATTAAAGTAATAACCGAGAAATTGTTCAATATAGAACTTGAAAACACCTCAGAAAGACCAGCAAAGGGGGACATTAGTAAATTCATAAAGAGATTTACAGAAAAACCCGTAAAAGATAATAGACTTTCAATCATTTCTCTAAAGTTAAGACATAGTGAGTTACCTGAAGCTGTACCTATAGAAATCGATAATTTTCAAGCTGGTAATGACATTGTAGGTGCCATAAAGGAATTAGTTCTAGATAACAAAAAATTGGCAGAACTTATAGAAATAACTGATATTGACAGATTCAATGTTAGTTATTCTTCGGATGGTAGATTAGGGAACAGGAGAAGAATTACAATTAAGGAAAAGGAAGACGGTTCGATTATCTTAGAGGTGGACAGTAAATCTATGAATGATGAGGAAAGAGGCGGCTTTTACAAAGCCTTTCAAGAGCAATTCGGGCTATCACTAAATGTGCCGTTAGATCCAACTAATCTAACCTCTAACCGCAAACATATAATAGATTATATATTATCCGAGGGAAAAATCGACACCAGTAGAAAATTTCTAGTAGAAACGGCTAATAAATTAAGAACAATTGGTTTGATCAGTACAGTGGAAAAATATAAGCTTAAATGTAGTAATTGTAAAAAGATAAGTTTTTATGAAAAAGAAGACTCAAAGTGCAGAGATTGCGGTTCTCGCACATATATGGTAAAAAATGCACCACAACTGTCGGTAAAAATTAATGACACTGGGATTCAGAAGTATATTAAGAAGTTCATACAAAAGAACGAAACAGCAAAAGTGATTGCTAAGAGAAAAGTAGCTGTTGGGTATACAACATTTCCTTTTATAGAGCTAGAGTATAAGCTAAGACCCTTATTGGTGCTCATAAACACTCAGAAACTTTCAAATAACACACTAAAGAGTCTAGAAACTATTGGAGTGCCAATACTACTAATCAATGTAACTAAAAGTGCTAGTAGTAACATAAATCAAGAGGTATTTGAGCAATTTGAGTTAAGTCACATAATAGAGAATGAAGAGGAAGACAGTAAAGAACTAACAAAGAAATACGATCGTTTGCTCAACTATGCAGTAGATAGAATAAATAGGGCAGCTTCAGAATCAAGCAAAAACATGGAAAGCAAGTTAAAAGACTCGAAGAGCTATCCTTGGTCAGAATTCCAAACAGACGTCTTAAACATAGTAAAACAGATTTTCCCAACTGCACATAAAGGAGCTACTAAATACGTACCAGAAGGGTTTGCAGGTACTACATATCTTTCAAAGGGTAAGGGGAAGAGAGGAACAATAGAGTGGGACTGCAAACTTTCACAAGGTTCCAAGCCATATAATCTAACCCAGAGTGAAATTGATCAAGCGTGGAGATATATACGTTCTAGTTTAAAATCTCCAGAACTTAGAAGCTTTAGTGGTAAATTAAATAGTTATGTAATCGTTTCTAACAACATTGAAGATAGCAATTTTGGTAATTTTGCTGCTTCACTTACAAGAAAACGTCTCTGGAAAGGAAGAAAAAGTGTTGTTTTATTTACGGCAGAGGGTGTTATTGAATTACAGAAACAATATGCAATGAACCAATTAGCCATAATCAAAAGACCAAATATCTTCTATGATTCATTCTTCAATAAACTTAGAAAAATTGACAAAAAAGCAGGTTACGTCAAGTTAGACGAAAAGTACATAAAAGAACTCTTTGATCATGTTATCAAGGAACCTAAAGAATTTAATGAGCCAGATTGGGCAAAGGTTGAAGCACATATGAAAAAAGACGAAGACTAATTTTAAAACGATAGACTTTTATTTTTTTATATAAAATATATATTCGGTAATAATATGGTTGCAAAAACACGGAAGGCAACCTCTGATACTACGGCTCTCCCTGGGCTTAGGGATACTAGAAAGAAAATATAATTTGTTGTAGCTTTAGGCTGCTTGTGCGTTTGCTTAGGGAGAGTCCGCTTGGGTGTTTTGCCACCTATAAAGTAATCGTTCAATAATGCGTAGAGTTAAATAAAACCTTTCAATGAACAGAATCTTGAAAGCCAGTATCTATCTATTTCTAGGCACCAGTGATGTTGTGTGAATAGACCAAGAAATTTTATCTCTTAATTCAGATAAACTCGAGATTGATCCGAAGACAAAAATGTTGATAAAGAAGTTGCTAAGCGTCTTGGAGCAATTTGCAAAGGAGATTGCGAAATTGAGAGAAAAGAACCAGAAACTCAGGGACGAGATACGGTGGTTAGAGGGTCAACCCAGATAACCAAGGCTATCCAGCCAGTAATTCCCAGCGCTTATCCGCCTCCGCTCTCGTAATGTTTCAGCATCCATCTTATCGTGTAATATAAAACAGGCACGACAACAATCGGAACCAATATCAAAATACTTACGTATGCATAGCTTATCTTGCTGAAAAGCGTTAGGGAGGGGAAGAAAGTGGCAAATGCTACTGGGACAATAGTAGACAGTATTGTCATTCCCAAAACTCCGTATATGTACATCGGGTACTGTGCTGCAGTCT
>JAJZJK010000028.1 GCA_021851145.1 Nanobdellota archaeon | reverse complement strand
ATAAAAGAGGGAATTGCAGACATACGGAAAGATATCCTTTATGCAGTTGCTCCTAAATTTTTGGAAATATCTATACAAGCAAATGACTTAATCGAATTTAGTATTGATTTTTGGAGAATGGTACAGAGGATAAACAAGATAAGTAAGTCATTGACAAAGGAACAAAAGGAGATAATAGATAATTCATTACAGAAAGTTAAGAGGTTCTTAGATAAAAATGATATCGAAATTGTAGATTACACAGACCAAGAATACGCCGAAGGAATAAACTTAGAGATACTTGCTGTAGAGAAAGATAAAAGTGTAGAGAAAACTATTATTAAGGAAACAAAAGAACCAACCATTATGCATAAGGGACAGGTTGTTCACATTGGTAAAGTGATACTAGCTAGCAACGAAAATTTGTAAATAGTGGGATTAATGAACAATCAGACCATACGGATAGGGATTGATCTTGGTACGGCAAATTCAAAGATAGCCATTAATCTTAATGGGAAAATTGAGATAATAAAGAAACCTGGCGGTGTCGAATATACACCTTCGGTTTTTGGATTTGATAAATCAGGCAAGAAAGTAGTCGGGCAAAATGCTTATGAACATCTGTATAAGTTTAATGAGAAAGGTGATAATGAGAACTTCAAAGCCGAAATAAAAAGGTTAATGGGAACACCCAAAAGGTTTGAATTCCCCAGGGGAAAGGTAAAAATGACACCTGAGGAAATATCGGCAGAGATTCTCAAAAGTCTAAAAGAAGATTTGTTAAAGAAATATCCTGATTTTGATGCAACAACGGCAGTAATCACCGTGCCTGCAGCATTTTCTGTATTGCAGTCCGAGGCGACTAAGCGCGCAGGAAATTTAGCGGGATTTAAGCATGTTATTTTATTGCAAGAACCAATCGCTGCAGCCGTTTCTTATGGGTTTATGAATGCAAAGAATGAAAACTGGTTAATCTACGATTTTGGTGGGGGGACTTTTGATTTAGCGGTAGTATCATGTAAGGATGGTGTGCTTTCTGTACTAGGGCATGAAGGTGAAGAATTCCTTGGCGGTAAGGATATAGACTGGACGATTGTGAAAAGCATAATAGTGCCAAGAATACTGGAGAGATATAAATTTACAAATTTTGATAGAAGTAATGCAAAATATGAACAGGTATATGCAAGGTTGAAATATTTTGCGGAGGTTGCAAAGATTGAATTGTCCCAGTATACTAAAACTACTATAGAGATAGATGAAATAGGTAAAGATGAGCAAGGTAAGGAGATAATACTAAGTATCGTTTTTACGCGGTCAGAGCTCAATAAATTAATTGAAACTATGGTCACGAAAACAATAGAAATGGCAAATAACGCCATCAAAGAAGCAGGATTAAAGAATTCTGCAATAAAGAGAATAATCTTGGTTGGTGGGACTACATTAATACCGTATATTCGAGAAAGATTACAAAGCGATCTTAAAATAACTGTTGATTCTTCCGTAGATCCACTAACCGTCGTAGCAAGTGGAGCGTGCATCTTTGCAATTAGTCAAAAGATACCAAAAGAATTTTTAGAAGAAAATACTAAAAAGGTAAGAGCAGGTGCACATAAGATCGTTCTAAATTATACCTCTTTGACCTCGGATACAGAAGAGTCTGTAACTGGGAGCATTGACGGTTTAAATGGAACTGGGGAGTATTTTGTGCAGATACAATCTAATAGTGGGGACTTTACTGGTCCGAAAGTAAAAGTAAATAAGGGAAAATTCTTTTATACTGTAAAAGTAGCGAAAAATAAGGAGAATTTATATTGGATCTACCTTTTTGATGATAGCAGCAACAATGTTAAGGTTTCACCAGAGTCTTTTACCATAACTTACGGGCTTTCTGTGTCTGGAGCGCCACTGCCGCACTCGATTCAGGTTGTAGTTGCAAAGCAGAAAACTAATGTTTGGGGTAACCTTTGTGAACCAATATTTAATAAAGGAGACATACTTCCGTTGAAGAAGACAATAGACGATTATAAAACTTCAAGGAGGCTCAAAAAAGGAGAAGACAGTTCATTAGACATTGAGATTGTGGAAGGAGAAATGGAAATACCTGATAGAAATTTAAGACTGTGCAAGTTAGAAATCAGAGGGAAGGATTTACCATATGATTTACCTGCCGGTACGCCTATCGAATTAACAATAGAGATGAATGAGTCAAGAGAGTTAAGTGCTATCGCATACATCCCCTTAATTGACGTTACTGCAAAAGTGAGATGGACCATAAGGGATGAAGAGATAGATACTAATGTCATGGTAAATGATCTGGATATACAGAGAAAGAGAGCTGCAGTGATATTTGAAAACTGCTCAGAAGAAGAGAAGAAGAAAATATCTGATTCTATACAATCCGTCTCTGAGGGGATAAACAATGCGGATATAGATGAGGATGAGAAGAGGAAAGCGGATAAAGAGTTGAAGAACTTAAAAAGCCTTTTAGATAATATGGAAGAAGAAAAGAAGATAACACAGTTGATAAAGGAATATAATCTAAGAGTACAGGATTTACAAAAAGTAATTAATGAATACGCCGACCCTAAGGAAAGAGATGAAGACAATAAACAACTGGAAGAAATAAAGATAGAAGGTCAGAGAGCAATAAATGAAAATAATAAGATACTTTTAATCCGAAAGAATGAGGAACTAGCCAATCTAAGGCAGAAAGCAGTATATTCAAATCCTAATGCATGGGTGGCAGTGTATAGGCAGATAGTAGCAGCTGACCATTTTATTAATGAGCAGGATGCGCAATATTATATACTCAAATGTTCACAGGCTATTGAAGCTAGGGATTGGGAAGAATTAAAACGATGCGTTGTGCAACTAAACCTTTTGAGGCCTATCGAAGAACAGAAAAAGACAGATCTATCTGGAATAACCCGCTGAGAGAGATGAAGAATCTAATAGAAAATAATGCTTACCGTGTACTTGGACTAGATGTAACCGCAAATCAAAAGGATATCCTTAGAAGATATAAAGAAATTATTAATCGTTTGAAGATTGAGGACGTACCAAAATATGATCTAGATATTAATTTACCGATTAACTTTAGGAATGAAGAAGCTGTAAATAGTGCATTAAGGAATTTGCAGAATCAGAAAGATAACATAAAGGAATTTTTCTTTTGGTTTCAAATACCTAACAGAGATTATAAAAAATTCGTAGGATATATAACTAGAAAGGAATATAATAGTGCCATCAAATTTTTAAAAGAATTAGCAAAAACTAATGCGCCTAGTTCCTTTTTCTATAAAAAGAATCTTGCAATACTCTACTGTTTGTTGCTTTCTAAAGACGATGATGAAAGATATCTAGTCGAGTCTCTCTCTATCTGGTATGAGATAACGAAATCGGAAAAGTTTTGGAATACATTCATGGAAAACTACAGCGCTTTGGATAAGCAAATCAGAAGCAAGGATAATGTTATTTTATTCGAAAATGAGGTAGTTAAAGACATATCAGATATATATACTAGCCTAGGGCAGGAACATAAGAACCCTAATTATATCAAAGAATTTCAGGAGAAATTCAATGTTCTTGGGCAAGAGGCAGAGAAGAAAGTCTTGAAACCAACCCTTGATTTAATTAATGAAAAAATGTTAGAGTTACAAAAAGTAGAAATTGTTCGAGACGATGTGCAGATTGAATGGAAGGTAGGAAATATTAACAATATTATAGCATTCATTGATATACTGTTTGATAGATTGAAAAAAAATGGATTATATAATACTGATGAAGCTAAAGTAATACGGGATCATGTAGCGGAAGTGCTGAGGGCGAAGGCGGTAGATATTAATAACCAAGTTGGTGAGCATCATGAAGCTTCTAGGTTAATTGGTATAGCTGAAGGAATTGCAGGGACAGAAAGCTATAAGGATGCTTTACGAGCTGACATAGAGAAAGTAAATAAACTTATTGAAACTGATAAAAATAGTATAGTTTCAGTTAGGATTTCCGGTTTTCTTTTAGGGTCTAGAAAGTTCGCCGAGTTTAAGCCCCAGATGGTCGAACATGGGGGCAAAAAAATATTTTATAAGGACATAACTCAAATCATGTACAATGGAATAAGAACTAATTACGGAACAACTTATCATTTTAAAATTAGCGATGGGAACAACCAGATTTCACTTATTTTTTCGGATCTGATGGTATATAGAAAAGTTTTAGGAATTGCACATAGCTTCATCATACCTAGGATAGTAAAAAGATATGTGGATAGTATTTTTGACGAAGGTAAGTCAATTACAATAGGTGAGGTAGAGATTAGCAAACGCGGGTATTCACGTCAGAAATTTTTTGGCGGCACTGATTTAGTTTCTTGGAGAGATACTATATTTGCGCCAGTCATAAACGCAGGAAACATTATCTTATATAAAGAAGGTAATGCTGGAAAAAGTAAAGTGTTTTCTCTAATACCTATGACTACCTGGAATGCAGTAGTTATACCAGCATTGATAAAGGAATGCGTCAATAAAGCTTATGCATTAGGACTTATAAGAGGTATAAATAGTACAACCGTTCCACACCCTACGAAACCTATGGCAGGTGGAATAGCCACGTCAAATGAGGAGAAACGTAAAGAATCCGGCGATTTATATAAGAAACGCCAAGATACTGCAGTGCAAAAAATAAGAAGAGATGAATGGGAATCTTATTCCGGAGCGAAATACTATATAATAAAGAATAAAAAAACAGGTAAATGGGATATATGTTCAAATAATAATAGCAATCCTCCATTAGAGAAAGCAATATGGGCAGGAAATTTTAAATCAGAAGAGGAAGCAGAAACATACCTTAAAGATACATTGCAAAAGACCAGAGATGGATATAGATGATATAGGTGAAATTTTATGGAAGCCATAACTAAACCAATACTTTTCAACGGATTTGCAATAAGGGGAAGCATAAAAGTTAGGAATAGGATTGACAGGGTATTCTTTACTGAGGTGTACGAACTTACCGATGGAACATACTTGTATCTATTTTTGAATTTGAACCCAAATGAAGTTATGGATCGCAGAGATAAATTCGACGTTATAAGAGTCAGGAATGAAAGTGGAAGCTTTATCGGAGTCATAGTTAAAGAATATTCAAGAGATATGATTGTCTCTATACGAGAAGACTTAATCAGTGCCAGGGGATTTGAATGCATCGCTGGCATGGAGGGATTGAAACGAGAATTGATTGCCGATGTAATAAACCCGTTGAGGCATCCTGAAAATTTTAAGAAGTTTAAGGTATCAATACCGAATGGCATCATACTATTTGGACCCCCTGG
This sequence comes from Nanobdellota archaeon, assembly GCA_021851145.1. Lineage (GTDB taxonomy): Archaea > Nanobdellota > Nanobdellia > Parvarchaeales > Parvarchaeaceae > Parvarchaeum. The sequence goes on along the minus strand of JAJZJK010000028.1, from coordinate 1,125 downwards.
ATGCGGCAAAACATTTATAATCAGAAAATTAGCAGAAGAATTGGGGTATAACTTTTTTGAAGTAAAGCACTCAGACCTGGCCACACCGTATATACACGGTTCTGTGAGTAATATTGGAAAAGTATTTGCTATGGCAAAAGCTAATGCTCCGTGCTTATTATTTTTTGATGAGATAAGCGGATTGCTTCCAGATAGGAAGAAGCTGTCTGATTCAGCTGCGTATAAAGAAGAAGAAATAGATGAATTTCTGATTCAACTGAACGACGCCGCTGATAATAGGGTACTGGTTGTAGGAGCAACAAACTACATTGAAAGACTAGATGCAGCGGCAATAAGACCAGGTAGGTTTGATAAAAAGATCTATGTTCCTCCACCAGATTTTGAAGCAAGGAAAGCATTATTTAAAATAGGGCTTTCAAATAGGCCATTTGATAAAGATATTGACTTTAAGCATCTAGCAGACATTACTGTGGGATTCAGCAGTGCAGACATTATTGAAGATGTTGTTGAATCCGCCGCTAGAGCTGCTGCCAATATGAACAAAAACCTAATAGACCAAGAGCTGCTAGAAAGAGAGATTGCCAGAATCAGACCAAGAAAAACCAAAAAGACTGAAACTATGGGGAATGACGACACTTTATAAGAACTGACGATTATGCGACAAAACCCCAGATATATATCTTTTAATAAATATCTTTTAATAACATATAAGATGATATAATGGATGAGAATACTGTTATAGAAAAAACTATTAAGTATCTTGGGAGTAGGGGCTGGATCATAAAAGAAAAGCATTTAGGGCATGAACACAAAGTTGATATAAAAGCTTTCCATCCGGTAAACAGAAGATATTATTATATTGAAGCTAAAGGCGACCCTAAAAAAGCCTCTAAGAGCGCAGAAGCCCAAGAAGAAAATTATTTTATCAGTGCAATTGGAGAAATTGTTCTTCGTATACAATCTAAAAAAGCCTCTTTATATGGGATAGCTCTGCCGGAATCGTATGAACACAAGTTAAAAAAAGTCCACAAAGAAGTTAGGAAGAGACTAAATCTTCACTTTCTTATTGTAAGGAAAAATGGCAAAGTTAATGATATTCATTGATAGGGCATTAAAATAAATGGT
>JAJZJK010000027.1 GCA_021851145.1 Nanobdellota archaeon | reverse complement strand
TCCAAATGTAGAAGATAAATAGATAGAGATCTAGAAAGTATTATGGTAGTGCTTATTACTAATGATGACGGTTACAAGACGGAAGGGCTGAGGACTTTATACAAAGCGGCTAAAAAAGTATTTGGATCTGAAGTAATGGTTGTTTCTCCGGATAAATTGCAAAGTTCAAGCGGCATGAGCTTTACTTTCCATAAACCTTTGCGTGTAGAAAAAATAGATTATAACAACATGCCATGTTATATTGTATCAGGAACACCTGCAGATTGCGTTTTTATGTCAATTTACCACTTGTTTAAAGGCAATGTTTCCCTGGTTCTATCCGGTATAAACGAAGGGATGAATGCAGGCCTGGAAACAGTATACTCATCAGGCACTATCTCTGCTGCTATGTTTGCAGCAATATCAGAAGTACCAAGCATCGCATTCTCAAAGAACTTGTCGGTTGACATGAAGCAGGGAGAGATAGACCAGAGTATGAAGGAATCATATGAAAGCGTGGTAAAAATACTAAAAAACATAAAAGCAAAAGGCTTTCCAAAAAATATAGATATGATAAATATAAACCTGCCTCTTAAAATAAACAAAAAGACAGAAATGAAAATAGTAAAAACTGATAAAAGAGTATTTGATGACATAGTGATAAAGAAAAAAGACCCAAACGGAAAGGATTATTACTGGCTTTATGGCACCCTTAGAAAGGACCTTGACAAAGAAGCAGATCTTTACAATTTATTCAATCAAAAGATAACAGTTACGCCGATAAAACTATCAACAACTGAAGAGCTGCACCTTAAAACGTTAAGTGATATATTTTCATAAGCAATAGTTTATTATTCAATAAAAGATAATTAGATAAGGTGGATAAAACAAAGGAGATTATACTGATAACTGGCATAATAGTAGTAGCCGTACTTGTGTACTTCTTATTTTTCTACAATACGGGTAAAACCACTATAAACAGCAATAGATATTCTGCAGAAATTCTATACAACGGATGCAGCACTTGCAGTAATAGCGCTATGAACATAATATACGATTTATTTAAATCGGACAAATACGATTTAAAAGCGCAGAATCTGTCTTTCAATAGTTCTGAAGGAATAGGGATGGTATCCAATTATTCCATAACTGCTTTGCCAACTGTTGTGATAAATGAGACCAACAGCTCAGAAAGCATACTTGACAGCTTGGTTTACCTGAATATGTTCAATGTAGAGGGAAATAAATTTGTCCTCAACACCCCTTTCCTGTCTGGCCTTACAAAAGGCATGACTTACTTTGATTTAATACAGAATAAAGAGATAACTGCATTCGACATATTCAACCAGTCTGCAATATACCAAAACATAAACGAAAGCCTGCTGAATCCGTCAGAGATACTATATTTGTTTAACGGCAGCAAGTACACAGAAAACAATAAAACGCTAATAAGCTTTGTTTACAGTAATTCAAGCTTTAGCGCAGTTCAAAGCATGATATTGTACAAAGCAATGAGTGCATTTGGAAATTTCAGTAATTTGAGCACTTTAACTTCCCCTTCAGTTTCTTTCTCAACCGGAGAAACTTTGGGCAACACACAATTTTATACATTAAACGGGAATGACTACAACAGCAATTATTTTTCAATGGAATCATCAAACATAGAGAACTTAAGCTCCAGCGCTTATGTGAAAACCCTCGAAAAACAGTTGTTTGAATTTGACCAAAACTCAGCTTATCAATTTTTTAACAACCTTGGAAATTTTATGCCGTTTATAGACATAGGCGGGAGATACGTTGAGGTTTCTTCAATGCTAAATCCCAGGATATTTACAGGCAAAAGCATTTCGCAGATTGATACGCTTATAAAAACAAACCAAACGATAGGAAATGCCTTTAATGACAGCGTTTACTTCATACAAACTTTACTGTGTAGTTATATTGGGTACAATGAAAGTGCTTGTAATTCAACTCCAATCAAAAATGATTTAAAACAGATAAACTCACTTGTTTAATCCGTTTACCAAGTCATTGATAACTGACTTGAAATCATCCGACTTCATTATTCCTGAAGCCACTAAAAGCCCATCACTTCCAAGCTCTACGCTTTTTTCAGCGTCTTCCCTTCCTTTTATTCCTGCGCCTATCAAAGCAAGCGAATTAGAATTGCTTTTAACAAGAGAACAGAATTCCTTTACTATTTCAGGTTTTGAATTTGAAACAGATATGTTACCTCCTATTAATTCTGGAGGCTCATATGCTATTCCAGTAGGTTTCATCTTCAAAACTTCCTTTGCTTCTTCCAGATTCTGAACACACACATAGGTTTCTAGACCTGAATTACCACATTTTTCAACTGCCATTTTTAAAGAAGAGTAATCAAGCTCGCCAGTTTTTGGGTCAGAGTACCTATTTTCAGAGTGGTTTAAAAGCGTGCCGGCAACTGCCGCCTGTTTTAGCTCAAACCATGTTACGTGAGATGTGAAGGCACCTGGATCCAGCTTACTAACACCCTGTGCTATAGTTTTAGCAGATTTTACTGTTTCCTTTAGAATTGTAAATGGCGGTGAAACGATAATGCTTACACCGGAACTTTTAGAAAGCTCTCCAGAATATTTTGCTATGTCTATGCCTTTTGTAAAAGCTTCTTCGTATGCTTTATAATTTATTATAAGTATTTTCGTGCTCATCTATAAAGTAACACCCTCTCACTACATAAAACTTTCCTTTGCACAGCCTTACTTTTATGTTCTTTCTTATACATTTTGTTTTAAGTATTGAATAAACCTCCTGTTCCATAAATTTCCAAGAATTTGCAAAGCTGCCTCCTAATAATATTATTTCAGGGTCCGTTACAAGTGCCATCGAAGATAGGTAAAAACCAAATTTTCTACCTATTTGTTTGAACGCCAATAAAGCCTTTTTGTCGCCCTTTTCAGCTAACTTATGCAATTCTAATCCGTCCATTTTATAGATACTTCTTATACTTTTTCCCCCTATTTCACTTTCAATGTCCCTTCCAGAATTATAATCATAAATAATATGCCCGGATTCGGTAGCAAATCCCCCTCCTTTGTAGAGTTTACCAGATGACAGTATTGCGCTGCCTACACCTGTGCCCCAAACTACTGCGAAAGCGCTTTTGTATTTCTTGATTCCGTTTTGATATAACTGTTGCAAACCGAAACAGTTAGCATCGTTTTCTACAAAAACTTTTTTAGAAAAACCCTCTATGAATTTAATGAAATTAAAACCCTCAATAGGCAGGTTTGGAGCAAAAATCACTTTGCCTTTGCTGTCAACCCTTCCGGCAATTGAAACATTTATTATCCCATTTGATAACGGTAGATAATTATTTATATTCTGTTTTAAAAGCTTTAGAAACGACTCTTTAGAATCTGGTGTGCTTAATTTAATACTTTTTATAATATGCCCGGGCCGGTCAATAACAGCAAAGATTATCTTTGTTCCACCTATATCTATGCATAATTTGCCCTTTCCCATCAATCTTTTATTGTGTTTTTTATTTCGTTGATTCTTTCTACAGGATTGTCACTTTGCCAGATGTTTCTGCCTATCGCTATGCCGCTAAATCCAGCGTTTATTGCCTTCTTAACATGCTGTTCAATATTTTCAGTGTCTAATTTCTTTCCGCCTGCGAGAAAAACCTTCGTTTTATCTGCGGATTTAACTACCCATTCCAATTTTGAGTCATCATCGGGATACTTTAATTTAACTATGTCTGCACCCATCTCAAATGCCGCTCTTGCAGCGTAAGAAACTATCTCCAGGGATTCATCGTCCTTTATGTTTTTGCCCCGCGGATATGACCACATTATTACCGGCAGTCCTAAAGAATGCGCCTCTTCTTCTATTCTACCAAATTCTCTAACCATAAACTTTTCGTATTTGCTTCCCCAGTATACTGTGTAACCAACTGCTGCTGCCCCTAACTTAACAGCTTCTGAAACGCTTGTATTTTGAGTAGAAAAAGGCTCGCCCTCATATAGTCTTGTCTTACCATTTAATTTCAATATCAAAGGTATGTTGATTTCCTTTTTGTTATAGTAATGCATTGCGCTTCCCTTAAGAAGTATAAGCGCATCGACTTCTGCTTTTTTTGCCAAGTCTATTATATATTTTGGTGAGACATTCAAGTCATTAAAGTCGGTTGGCCCATGCTCCAATCCATGATCATAAGCCAGAAATACTCCTTTCAAAGGCAATTTTTCCATAATTAAAACAGGCAGCCATCTATTATATATTTATCTTGCTTTTTGCAATTCTCAGCTTGCTGTTGTCTGGCGGATAATAACCTGCTATTCCGTCCTTTGCGCCATATTTCTGTATAACATTACTTGCATTGAAACTGCCGGCAATTATTGCCTGTTCTATATCTTTTTCATCATCAATAGCATTGACAAATGCCGACAAAAAGGCATCTCCAGCTCCTATAAAATTTATTTGCTTTGCCTTGAAAGTGTTAGCGATATAAAGATTATTTTTTGATGAAACAAGAGAACCTTTGTCCCCCTTGGTTATTATAGCAACATCATTTACATACTCGGATAATTTTGATATATTGTTTACATCATTTGAGTATCCTACAAATTTCTTTGCTTCATCATCATTCATGCTTATTATGTCCACATATTTTAGCACAGGTATCATTTTCTTCAGCTTTAAGTTTAATTCAGTTGAACCTGGATTAAGGACTGTTTTCATGCCATTTGTTTTTGCGAACTTTAACACTTCCATAAGAAGCTCTGTATTTTTAGTGGGCAAAGGACCGACGTAAAGCCACTTTGACTTAAAGTCAAGCCTTATATCTTCCAATGAAAGAGTACTTTCTATTCCCCTATGAATTAACAGGATCATGTCCCCGCTTGAAGAAACTATGATGTTTGAGAAGGGAGTTTCACCCTTGGATATTTTTATAAGCTCCGTGCTTATCTTCCGTTTGTTTAAATCATCCATTACAAACTGGCCGTACTCATCTGTCCCTATCTTGGAGATTACTGCAGCTTTTTTCCCAAATGCAGAAAATGTAGCCGCCGCATTTGTAGCGCTTCCGCCGCTGAATTCAAGCACTTTATTTATATCTATTTTCTTGTCTGTTGGAATCTCAAGGAAATGCTTGTTAACCCCTGGCTTTAAATTAACTTTATCTAAAAAAAGAAAGATATCCTTCGTTGCAGATCCAAACGTAACAAAATCAAACATACGTTATTATGGATTTTAAAGAATAAAAATTTATCAAATTGATTTTACTGTGACTTTTTTGAGCTGTCCTGCATGCTCTGTAGCTTGTTAGTCAGCTCTTCTATTGATTTTGTCGATGATTTTAACCTGAAATCTATTATCTCTGATTTGTCCTTAAGGTCCTTGAGTATATCTCCTTTGTCTTTCTTTATCAGTATCTGGCCGGACAATTGAAAAAGGTCTGTTCCGTCTTTGGTTTTCTCAACTTCTTCTATTGTTCTTTTTAAGTCATTATACTGCAATTGCATTGTCTGCTTCTGCGTGGTTTCCACCTGTAAACGCTGCCTTAATTCCTCAAATTCTTCTTCATTCATATGTATTTATCGTCTCCAGCATCTTTATTGACTGCATTATACTGTTATTTACAGCAAGTAATATATTAAAATCATTTGCTTTTATACTTATATTTATTTTATCGGCCAAAAGTTTTATTGTTGTTTTTACTCTTTTATCCTCTGTTTCATTGTAAGACAGGGCTTTAAATAAACTGTTTAGAGAATTTTTCTCGATTCTTAGGTTTATACTATTGCTGTAAAGGTTACCTTGCTTTGACATTGTGTCCGCCTTCAGGTTTCTTCTTTATCAATATTCTTCCGCCGCAGTAAGGGCACCTAACAATATCCCCTATCTCTGAGGAATCCACAGTTGCACCGCAATTGAAACATTTGTATTTTGACATTTTATATCACCTTTGAACTTAAGCTGTAAGCATTATCAGCAATTACTAGGCCGCAATGCTTGCATTTCCATATACCGGCGGACTTCCTTCTTATAGAAAGTTTCTTACACCTAGGGCAGGGGTATTTCTCTGATCTCAGCTGTTTTATAGCATCAATCCTTTTTCTTACGCCTACACCGTATTTTGCTGTTCTCATATCTCATCCTTTATTACTTTTTTATATTTAAAGCTTAGTTTATTATATTATGATAGTATAAAATGCAATATATGGCAATTATGAAAATAAATAGGTTTAAATCAGTTATTTTGTTGGTTACAATACTGCTAGTTTTGTCTATGGTAGGTAAATCTGCAGCCATGCCATACTCGCAGGTAAGCATATTCAATAATGTTACTCAAACATCCGATTTCTACTCTTATTCTACCGTAAATTACACATTAACAGTATACAACTCCTCAAGTTCAAACTTTAATTTGAGCCTGCCTTTGAACATAAAAAATCTGACAAGTCTAAACAATTTTGAAATTTACCCTTCATCTGACTGCCATACCTTTTCTGTCGTAAGCGGCTGCTTATTAGTAGAAATAGAAAACGTAAAAGATGGCGTACCTATAGACTTACAGTACAGCTACTACCAGAATTACAGCAA
>JAJZJK010000026.1 GCA_021851145.1 Nanobdellota archaeon | reverse complement strand
AGGCAAAGTGTTTGCAGCCGCTTCCCAGGATTATGATACCCTGCTGTTTGGAGCAAAGAAAGTCGTTAGAAACCTTAATCTTACAAATAAGAAGAAAGTAAGCGGAAAAGGAATAACCAATAGCGTGCTTCCGGAACTGATAGACGCGGGTTCAAATCTGTCTAGGTTGGGGATAACAAGGGATCAGCTAATAACGCTGTCACTTTTTGTCGGGACTGACTATAACAAAGGAGTTGATGGCATAGGGCCAAAGAAAGCTCTTAAAATAGTAAAAGAAAAAAGCAGGGAAGAGATTTTTTCTTCATATGACTTTAGATCTGACTACGGCATAAAGGAGATCTATGAATATTTTATCTCCCCAAATGTTATTGAAGTTGGGGAGGATCTAAATCCTAAGAAAGTAAACAACGAAAAGCTTGTAAGCTTTTTATGTGACGAGCATAGTTTTTCAAAAGAGAGGGTAAATCAATACCTGGAAAAAATAAAAATAGAGGAAAATTCACTTTCTTTTTATGGATGAAGATTTAGCGGATAGGGCAAAAAAAGAGATAGACATGATGGAAAAAGTTTTCAAGCTTTTGACAGTTAAAGAAAAAGACAGTAAGCTGCCATTGGATTTCTTTGATATGGCTTCGAATTACTTTAGGGACAGTAAATTTTTCTTTGATAAAAAAGACTATCTCCGCTCATTTGAAGCGGTAGTAATAAGCTGGAGCTACATAGACGCAGGAATCAAAGCAGATTTTTTTGAAGTGTCAGATGATTTGAAGAAGTATTTCACTTCTTAGCTAAAAAAGGCCCTATTTTCAGTATTAGAAATATTTATATATTATAATGTAGTAAACATTTTATGGCAATTGAGAGGGAAAGGATTCCTGCCGTTGTAATCTTGATGCTTATACTTATAGGCTCTATAGTGATATATCTACTTCTTGTTCCACCACCAGTAGCATATAAGCTTTTAGGGATAAATAACACAACTACAGTTGTTCCTTCTATTCCGGCAGGGGAGTATTACCAGAATCTTAATACATATATAGGGGGTAACAGCCAGCCTACGAATACTACATATACTTTAGGCACGTTTGGAGTAGATTACCCTATTGTAAATTCAACGGTATTTAATACCAGCGGAGTTTCAGTAGGCTCAAGCATATTCGGTTCTTCCTCATACGATGTAGATTTAAACTTCTCCCAGTCTTCAACATATTTCATTGAAATAACAGTTCAGTCAGTTTCAGGCACTCCAAAGCTTAGCTTTTCGCTAAATGGAAAGTCGTTTTTCTCAACATTACCCTCTAAAAACGAAACGATAATCGAGGAAGTACCCGCAAGCAGTGTAACAAAGAATATTATTTCAATAACTGACAGTTTAAACGGATTTGCATTCTCCCAGTCATTCAAGCTATCAAAAATAGAGATAATAAAAGAAGCAGGTAAAAACAACGAATATTCAGTGCCTGTTAAAGTATTGACATTTAGCGGAGCTGGAGACTATTCCATTGCTTATACCCCTATAGGCTATGGCAGCTTGAACGTTTCTGTAAACAACCAGGTAATATCAAGTATAACAAGCGGGACAGATTCGCAGATTGTATCTGACATCCCTTCTTTAGTAATCTCCAGGGCAGTGCGCAACTCAAATCTTTCAAGTTCGTCTATAATATTGCCTTTGGAATTTGATGTCGGATTCCAGCCTGCGGAAAATGTTTCATATGAAATAGCAGACGCTTCTCTTAACTATGAAATACCCTACATTGCTCCAAATTCACCAACAGTATATTACTCTGTGAACGCAGAAAATGGAAGCTACCTTCTTACCCTTTACGTTTCAAGCATAATAAAGAGCGGGAGCGTATCCCTTTACTTTACGCCAAGTAATACAAATCTCACTATTGCTGCAAATACTCTTTCAATCGGAGAAAATGTGCTTCTTTTACCGGCAAGCGATATTGGAATAAATGCCGTTAACGGAAACTATAGCGGTATTATTAAATTGTCCACAAACGGTTTAGTGATACCCTCTTATATTTCTATAAAATCAGTTAAAGGTTGAAATTTATATATATTAAACTGTTATATTCCTTATTATGATGTTGATGTTGAACAAGAAAGGACAGGCTAGCGCCCCCAGTAATTCTTCAGGAACTCCTTCCGGAAACACTCCTAGCAATAGTGACGGAGGCAGTGCTAAAAAAGCGCCTTTATTCAGCCCTCCTGACAAAAATAAACCCAAAGCCGATAAACCTGCCAAGAATAAAGTTAAGAGAATTACGTTTGGAAGGAATGTGTGTCCAATATGCAAAAAAAATTTTAAGACTCCAGCGCAGCTTTATGCACACATGACTGCTCCCAAGCCATTAGGAGAAGGCATGGATGCGAATACAGTAAACATGCTAAATTCCCTAGACATGAACAAGAAGCAGGCTAGGAAACTTTTCAACGGGAATAACATAGTTAGGAATGCAAAAAAGTACTCCTTGATTCTTTTACCCTTTTTGGTATTAGTCATAGTTCTAGCTGTCTACTTTATATTTTTCGCGCAGTCCAATGTTGGTATAAGCTACTCGGAGTTAACTTACGGCAGCGTATTTTCTAAAATAACTGGGTTAATATCCTCAGGCATTTCATCAATATCCACTTTTATTGCCGAGGTTCAAAATCCAAATCTTCTTGTTACTCAACCACAGGTCACTGCTGTAAATTCAACGCCAACTTTTTCATCTTTCCTTACTTTTAGTTATCCATCAAATCAGGAGGTTGTTTTAACTACAAGCCCGCAGCAGGGCACCATACTCTATTCAGTATCTAATAATGGCAATGTACCATTAGGCCCAGGTACTTCAAATAACCTAGAAGTTAATATTTCCTGCGGCAACACATTTTCACCGGGCGCTGCGAAATTCTGCAATGATATGCTGGACAGTTTTACAAGCCCGACAGAGACACAAAGCTCTCCGCCTAAAGTGGTAGATTCAAGTTTAGTGAATATACTTGTGCCGGGAGAAACAAAGGAGAACACGACCACATTTGACTTATCCTGTCCTTCTCCTTCGGACAAACTTACTTTTCCGCTTTCAATGTCCTTATTAGCCACTTTCCTTGTAAAGAATTATACTGCAGCAGTTATACTGCCAATTGAATTTATGTCAGATGCTTTTCAATCCCAATTAGTTTCTTCAGCCCAGGCTTTTGTGCCTGCAGAGCCGTCATATAACTTCTATTCAGCAGGGCCAGTTCAAATGGAAATTTACACAGTGATAAAGCAGCCAATAATAACAAAGATAGACTCCATTCCTCTAGAAGTTACATTAACTAACCATGGCCAGTACACTGCTAATATAAATAATGTATCTATTTACATAAACAAAGATTTCTTCCCATCAAATCCCTCTACTAGTTATTGGAGTTGCGTAACTGCTACTTCTGTAGAACGTCAAGGTTTCCAGTTTCCAGGCAGTGGTTATTGGGATTGTTATATAAACAATCAAAAGATTCTGGACTCAGGGTCTACATTCTACCTTGATTTAAGCCCTGTAAATTCATTAGACGGTTTGCACTTCAATACCATGACAGTATTAGGCTACGTAAATTACAACTATAATGAGAGCTTAAACATGCCGGTTGTTGTAGCTAATCAGACGTGTACTTAATTATGGACAAAAAAGGATCAAGCGGAAGCAGTATTGCGGGAGGGGTATTTGTTTTAGTTATCATACTAATACTTGTTCTTTATGGGCCTTTACTGCTAAATAAGCTTGGAGTATCTGTTGTTCCCTCAGCTACTTCCTTAAATCATACGGTCGCGTTGGGAGTAATATCAATAAGCGCCCCTTCAACTGTTTCACCATCATCTACATTCGGTGCGACGTTCCTAGTCGCAAACAATTTAAACGGAAAAGCGGCTTCTAATATCTACTTTTGTTTGGATAATTTAGGTTTAATGACAATAGTGTCTAGTCCGGAAACCTCTTCACCAAACCCAAATGGTAATGCCATAACAAGCGGAAGGTGTGTAAGCATACCCTCTCTTGCTTCTGGAGACATACTCTCAGAGGGTTTTACCCTTTCAGCGCCTCCTGCAAGCGCTTATGGAAATATACAGTATTCACAGAATGTCGGATATTACCTTAATTTCTCTTATGTTACTACTGCTAATCAACAGCTTGAGTTTGTTTCTCAGAGTGCAAGCTCAAGTGGAAATTATCCTGCCCCTATAACCCAAGCTTCAAGTGTAACTGCAGGGCCAGTAATGATATCTACATCGTCTTCGCAACCAGTAACTTACGGAGAGGACATTGAGCTTGGCTTGTCGTTAAATAATTTTGGGATTGGAACGCCTTTAGGGAATACAGAAATAAACATATCTTTTAACAGTTCCATAATAAATATCTCTGCAGCAAGCGCTTTAGGTTTTACATTTAAATCCTTTCCAAACGGTACTGCTGTATTGTCAAAATCAGTTACTATAAGCTCTTCAGGGGCATCGATAGAACTTCCTATTTCATTAAGCCCAAGCGAGTACAATAAACTAACAGGCTCTAGCATCCCTTACATACAATCAGATATGCACTTCTCCGTTTCTTATTCTTATGAGCAGGAGGGGTATTTCCCAATAGGTTTGTATATAGAACCTTATTCCCCTTGAAATCCATTTAACTATCTGCTTTAATAAATCAGAATTCTCGTGGGAAATGTTAAAAGTTTTTATAGTTAATTTACTATGATTATCTTATGAGTAGTAAAGGAGCTAGCAGCAGTGCAATTATAGGGATTTTTATAGTAGTCATAATCCTAATAGTTATTTTTTATTCTGTGAATAGCGGTGCATTAAATCTCGGCAAGCCCTCTACAGCAGTTCCAACATCTTTTAGTGTTTCTGCTTCTTCTAATGCTTCACAACTTTATTCTGGGCAGTCTACGCCGCTTTATGTTACGTTGTTTAATCCTTTTAATTATTCTTTCAATGCAAACCTATACGTTTTTACAACTTCTCCCGTTTCTATCTCCCCTTCTTCAAAGGCAATATCTGCGCCTGCTGACATGAAAGCCGTATCAGACATACTTTTCAATGCCTCATGCACCGCTTCAAGCGGGTCTGTCATTCCTTATTTTGCCTTTGAGCCTCAAAACATATGGCAGAATATAACCACCTCAGTAGTTACCTATCCTTATGATACAAAAACAGGTTTGATTCCCCAAACAGTCTATTCTAATCCAAATGATGGATTTATGGTTTTATCCGCAAATCCTGAGACAGTAGAAACCCAAATACCTTCGGGATCTTTATCAACTACAATTAATTTTACCCCTACTGCAAGTTACAATTCCGGAGTTTACAAGCTAGGAAGCCCGTACACAAGTTTATCTAACAATAATCCAAATGGATACATAACCAAGATAGATTTCTACATAAGCAATTCAACAGGAGGGATAGCGAGCGCATTTGTTTATTATGACGGACAGGACTATCCTTTTTCTGTTTCCGGGAAAACGCTTAGCCTAACTCTTGACAATGTTGATCTTGAATTGATAACCTCTGGTTCAGATTTGCCTATTGAAATAACTACTACAAATGGCAATGTGAGCTCTCAGAATGTAATAAATATAGACACTAACTATAACTATTATATAGCATTCAATAGCAATCAAATATCGTGTATCTAAATATGAAAAACAAAGGGCAGGCAGGCGTTATAATCGTTGTAATTCTGATAATAATAGTTGGGGTTTTCTTTCTCTACAAAGAGGGGTATATCAACTTTAATCAGACTACCGTCACTACAACCAAAAATGTAAACCCATATTTGCCACTGACCTTTAACATTTCATCAACAACTCCTTTGGCGCACCTTTATACCGGAGAGAATATCAATATAATATCCAAGATAGTTAACAATGGTAAAAATTACATTAACGTAGTCGCTTTTCCATACGGTTGTTCTTTTCTGCCCGTCCAGAATAAGAGTTTTTCAATTCCCCCGGATTCTCCGTCTTCTTCCTCTTGGACGTTTTCGAGCTCAAGCCCTACTAGCTGTTCTATAACATTTAGCGCATGCTTTAACGCAGTCTCGTATACAAACTATCCTATTACAATAGAAAGCTATGACTTTAACGGGACAGTTCCTATCTCTTCCATTACTGCATCCTCAGGCCTTCCTATAGGTTTAGGGCTTGAAGATTTTAGTTCCACGCTTATTGCAAGCCCTTCAGCAGAAAACCAAACATTTTATATAGATGCAAGTTCTCTGACTTCAACTGGCTCGACTTCTAAGTTGAATTGGGTTAATATACAAATAAATAATGGCATTGGTTACTTTACTTCATCTACTGGCAGCACTTACGAAATAGATCCAAGCGAAAATGTAACTGCTCAAAAATACCAGCTTACATTTCAAAACGGAAGACTGCTTGCACCAATTCCATTTTCACTTTTAGTAAACCCAGTTTCTAATTCATTAGGTTACACTTCAGATGTCTCGATAAATGTAAGTACTGGATACACTTACTGTATAACTTCTAACAGCATACCTCTAACTATAAGCCAGTCTTAAAAATTAATTTATAAATTTTAATGCTTCCTTTTCATTCGCATTCAATTCTCCAGGTATAATGAGCGAGAATGGCGGTTCTAATCCTTTAATTTCTTTGTTTTCTGATTTGTAAATCCTTTGTTCAGAGCTGCCAAGTTTTGACATTATAATTACGTTTTCCCAATCTATTATTTTAATGCCTTTTTTGTTTTCTATGTTTTTTAGAATATCAATAGCATCTATAGGGCTTACAAAATTATCTTTGCTTCTTACCTCCAATAAAACCAAGGAATGGTAGCCGCATTTAATGTTCTTTTCTATAACCTCAAAAAAGCTTTCAGGATGGAAATGCTCACTATATATAGGTAT
>JAJZJK010000005.1 GCA_021851145.1 Nanobdellota archaeon | reverse complement strand
GTATTTATACTAGTAGAGATATAAGTAGTTATATCAGAGGTGATATAATATGGAAATGAACAATAGTGGATGCGGCTGTGGCTGCGGAAACAAAAAAATGAATGGAATGGGCAGGCATGGCATGATGCGAATGCGAACCGAAGAGTCATATGAGAAAAAAGACTTGAAGGAAAACCTCGAGAGCTACAAAGATGAGCTGGAAGAAGAAATAAAGTTTATCAATAAAAGGATAGACGAGCTTTCTAAAAACAGTTCTGATGAAGAGAGCGATGAGGAAAGTAGCTGAATATGAGAGGCAGACGTTGCCGCTGCGGGCCTTTTAATGTTGATATTATCCCAAAAGGCCTGCTTCAACCATTTATGTTAAGATTATTAATGGATAAGCCAATGCATGGCTTTGAGATAATGGAACAGATATTCGAAAAGACTGATGGCATGTGGAGGCCTGGGCCAGCAGCAGTTTATCCTTCTCTTTCACAGTTGGAAAGTTCTGGGTACATAGAAGCGGTAAACAAGGGAAATAAAGGGGAAAAAGCGAGAAAGCAGTACAGGATAACTGAGAGAGGGAAAGAAGCCATAAAGGGATATGAAAAAATGAGTGTAGATTTGGCTGAAGACTTGGATCAATTTATACCCTTTCTCAAGAGATTTTAAAATTATATTTTTAAATAAATATCCTTAAATTTTATTAAATTGTAGTTTTGTCTATCAATTTAATTTCTAATCATAAAATTATTTAACCTATCAGAATCAGAATTATATTTGACAGGCTAGCTGGGGATTTAGTTGCCTCAATAGAAAAGAGGGTTGAACTAGAAAAAGATCTTGGGCAGAAAGATGAGCATGTGAAAGACTGGGAATTCCCAGTTATTTAGTGAGAAGCTATTAATAATAGTATTATTCATTAAAAATAAATGACACCTAATTTAACCGAGATAATACTTGATATGGGGGAGCTTCCCATCAATGATAGAGATGAAGTAGATTTTTTTGACATGCCAGACATGTTTCCAGGGCAGTTTATGGTAACAAAAAAAGGCCATAAAAGAATGTTAGAGGTTACCCTTTATAGAGATAAGACAAACAGCAATATTTTATTTGAGATAAAAAGTGACTTTGCTTATTTTAAGCCCATTGTAAGTAACGGCAAAATAGACGATCACTTAACGAATATACGTAACTTTCTAGATTCAGACAATATTATTGCCGGCAGGCTAGAAAATAAAGACAGCAAAAGTATAAAATTTATCCAGTCTGGAGTGAATGTGCCTATTGAGTTTTATTCTTTGGATAGTGATATGAATATGCACACCTCTCAAATAAGCTTAAAATACAAACCAGCAAAAAATTTGCTAGAGCTTACACTTATTTATGATAATAATGTGAAAGCAGAATTCGATACAAACGCAAATTATTCATTGAAGGAAATAAATAAAAAAGGTTTATTCAAAAGCAAAGAAATTAAATCAGGAAACCTGCTTTCAGAGACAGACAACACATTGTATATTGACAAGTCCATACCCTTAAAGCTATATGCAAAGTCTTCCAAAGAATAAATAAGATTTTAAGCGGCTGAACTTGAAAGGATATCTTTTCTTATCCTAGAATTAGTAGATAGCCAAACATGAATATGCCAAACAAAAGCCGTATGAATATACTAAGCACCTTTTTTGCAGTCATTTTTGATGACAATGCAACCTAATATGGATGAAGCCAATCCTATTAGGAACATTATGATCAATATTTTTTTGGATCCTACTTTACAAGGGGAATTATCGGCCTGTGGCACATAACTTTTAGTATGAATACCACTGTGATAAATAATTATATGTTTTTAAATTATATGCAGAAGTACTACCTACAAGGTTACACTCTATTTTAAATGGCTAAACAACGCTGCTTGCGAATGCAATAAGCAATAAATACTTTATGCGTTTTTCATCTGTCAGCAGTAATATCTATTTATTCTATAAAGATTAGCTAATATTTGACAGGCTAGCTGGGGAGTTAGTCCCTCCCTGCAGCGCAAATGGACTTTAGGCGCAGTGAACCGTGGCCGAGGGATAGTGACTCTATACATAGTAACAAAGCTATCGTAGATTTACAGCCCTATAGGATGCTTTGGTTTAAGAACCCAGCCAGGCCCGGAAGGGAGCAACTGTAATTAAGCTGAAGCGTGCTTGTAGGTAAACTGTAAGGAGAAAATGTTGTTACTCTCTATATGGATAGCTATTTCGAAGCCATGGCCTGTCATTTAGTAAGATATTTTTTAGATTAATACTAGTATAAAATTATATTAGCAATAAGTTAAAATAGATTAGTTACTCTAATCTGTAATAAGTCAGGGTGACCGAACGGTAAGGTGCATGCCTGCTATCCAGTAACGGAAAGCATGTTGGCGCAAGCCTTAATGGGTTCAACCCCCATCCCTGACGTTTTGATTATATTTATCAAGTCCGAAATGAATTCACTTTTAAAATTCCAAATAAATCTCTATTTCTTCATTTATAACCCAAATTTTTCAACATTCTATAAAAGGCTGCCATCAAACAAATTATATGACTGAATGGATAAGTTAAGTATATATTCTATCAATTTGATATAATTATATGGAAAAGAAAGAAGACAACGCCATTTACGACGCAATAACTGGGATAGCTAAGGTAATCAAAGATAACATGAATGAGCAAAAATCCAAGCCTAGGAAAGTTTCAATAAATCTAGATAAGTTGGAGATAAACATGTCAGGTTTGAAGTATCCAGTAAAGCTTTCCGCAAAAATTGATTTAGATTTTTCCGGTAAGAATAAAGAAGACAGCAACAAAAAACAGTAAATTTTAATATTAATTTTTTGTGTAATCTCTTTGTAAGGTTTATAAACTAAAGTATAAATGTTTATAAATGTAAGTTAATATATAATAACTCTATGGAAAAGAAAGAAGATGGAAATAACAAACTGTTTGGAATGCTTCCACAGATGCTATTAGGGATGATTGGTGGCAGAAATAAGCGGTTTTCACTTGATCTTGATAATCTAGAGATAAAGCTTCCAAGTATAAAAGAGCCAATCAAATTATCTGGAAAGGTTACAATAGATTTTTCAAAGAAAAAAGAGGGTAAGAAGTAAAATGGTAAAATTAAGACCTGGAAGATCGTATAAAGAACTTAAAATCCCTTACACTAGAAAGTCTAAGTATAAGACAAAAAGCTACATAAAAATTGCACAGAGGCCAAAAATAACACAGTATCATTCCGGAAATCCGAAAAGAGAGTTTGATAGCAAAGTTTTTCTTATCTCAGAAAAGTCGCTTCAGTTAAGGGACAATGCAATTGAATCCGCAAGGATAGTTGCAAACAAATACCTTACAGACAGGATAACTGATCAGAATTTTCATATAGTGGTTGTGGCTTACCCACATCAAGTTCTTAGAGAGCACAAGTTGGCTACGGGAGCAGGCGCGGACCGTTTCTCATCAGGTATGCAGAAATCTTTCGGTAAGCCTATAGGTCTTGCAGCAAGATTGGCAGCAGGTAAGCGTATATTTGAGATACATGTTGACAAGGCTAATTTAACAGCTGCAAAAGATGCAGCATTAAAAATGAGTAAGAAATTAGGCATACAGACTAGGGTAGTAGTAGCTTAATCCTAGAAAAATTCTTCTTTAAACCCGTCTCTTTTGTTAACTACTCTAGACAAAACGAATAATAATGAAGAAAGTCTGTTAAGGTAAGCAATTACACTACCATTATTTATCTTTGATTTAACAGCATATCTCTCAGCTTTTCTTGCAACAGTCCTGCAAATATTTAATATGCTGGCAGATTCGCTTCCGTTTGGGTAAATGAATTTTACTATATCTTCAATTTCATTTGAAATTGAGTTTATATCATTTTCAAGATCCTCAACGTCTTTTTTCCCTATTTCTATTTTTTCTCTTTTAACTAATGTTGCATAACCCGAGACACATGCGCTTATGGCATAAATTCTCTTTTCGACCTTTTTAAGTATGCTATTTATATCTAGGTATTTGGTATTTGATAAAGCAAATCCTATAAACGCGTTAAGCTCATCCAAAGTGCCTATTAACTCTATTATTTCTTTATCTTTCCCTATTCGTCTGTTGGCTATATCTGTTTTTCCTTTATCGCCTGTTCCAGAATAATATTTCATTGCTGATCAATGTCCTCATTTACACTGTCTGCGTTCTTTACTAAGTAATATTTTGCCTTTCTTCTTATTCCGTCTATGTAAACCCTAAACAAATCATATGAAAGCCTGTAATAAACAGTCTTGCCCCTATGTTCTGATACCAATATTATGTTGAACATTGGGGATACAAGGTTATAAAAATGCTTTTTACCGTTTTGCGAATTTAGGTCTATGTTGAGTGAGTTAGCAAGTTCCTCTCTTGTTACACTGCCTTTTTCTCTTATCAAGTTTATTATCTTTTCGGCTTCTGCGTATAATTTCTTGCTTTTAGGGTGTGTACCATATATCACAACTAGCAGTTCTTCCATGTTACTATGAGTCATTTGAGTTATTTATTAATTATACAGTTATTTATACCATAATATAATAAAATCTAAATGGCATTTGACATAATTCAAATTTTTAAAAAGAGCTTTGTTCTGCTTTTTGTAGATCCACTATTATTTGGTTTGGCGTTGATATATGCTATAATCTCAATTGCTTTTAGCATTTATTCTTCCTATAATATACACTTAACTGCTCTGGATATTACCAGCATAAACGTTTCAAACATGTATTTTATTCTGGTATACGCAGTTGTCATTTTTCTTGTAAGCACTTTTATGAGTGGAATGGTTTTTATAAGAATAGTAAATAAAAAGCAGCCTATTAACAAAATCATCAACAAAGCAGTAAAAAGATTCCCCGCTTTGATTGCTACAACCTTTTTAACTGGTATAATAATTCTTGCAGGGCTTATAGCATTTATAATTCCGGGGATATACCTGATTTTCAAGCTGATTCTTGCGCCGGTTTCTTCAGTTGTAGAGGAAAAGAGCCCTATAGAAGCTTTAAAGAGAAGTTGGAGTATAACCTTTGGGAATTGGTGGTACCTATTTGCGCTTTTTGTTCTTCTAGGCATAGTTGTTTCTATTCTTGAAAACTTACCATACATCTCCTATTTCTTTTCATTTGTATTGATTATAAGCTATCCTCTTGTCTTTATAGCTCTTACAAAAAAGCCAAAGCGTTCTAGACACACTTACTACTAAAAATATATATACCTCTTTTAGTCTTTGAGAGGTATGGAAATAGGTTTAGAAGAACTGCTTAATTCAGGAAAGAGGCTTAAAAGCTACAAGCTTGAAAGAAAAGAAATGTCCGTAGATTTATCTGTTTATGATGTTGAATACTCTAAAAATTTAAAAACAGAGTATTTTCTAATCTCTAAAGAAGAAAGTAAATTGGAAAGAATTCATGCATATATTAATTTTGATATACTTAGAGACGAAGCAACTGCATATATCTCTAAGAATACATTCCCAAAAAATCTAGAAGTTTTTTCCGAAGGTGATGATTCTGATGATTTTTATGGCAGTTATATCTTGAATAATGAAAGTAATAAAAAGAAAAATATTTTCAATATAATCAACAAAATTTTTATTGGTATCGATAATAAACAAATGGAAATGAATTCATTACAGCTTCCATTGAATATAAAAATGAAATTTAAAAATCCTTTTAATCTTTCAGTTGAGAGAGAATATGTATTGCCAAATTCTAGAATAGACAGCAGAGGGTTTCCTACCTGCTGGCATGTCTACCCAACAGATTCTAATTCTATATTTGTAGTAGAGCACCCAAAATTTATTGATATGTACAAAGATATGCAAATCTTGACACCAGATAACCTTAGATAAGTTAACTATTTAAATAAGATTCTATCACTATTATACCATGGTAAATAGGATAACCAAAGGAGTTATTCTTGCTTCTGGCAGCGGAACAAGAGCTAGGCCAGCTTCTTACTACATACCAAAACCCATGCTACCTTTAGGGGAAATCCCTATGACTAAACGGATAGTGTATCAAATGATAAAAGCAGGGATAAAAGACATATTAATAGTTTCAAGAAACGATAAAGAAGGCTTACCCAGTTTTAAATTGCTTATAGATTATTTTAGCAAGGACAATGTTGCAAACAACTTAAGTGAATACAAAAAAGAAATAGAAAATGGGGAGATAAAAATAAGTTTGGATTATCAGCCTGTAAACAGAAAAACAGGTAAACCTTTAGGAACTGCAAGAGGTTTGAAGGTAGCTTATGACAATGGTTTCGTAAATGGAGACTCTTGTGCAGTCATGTTTTCCGATGTTATCCAGCAAAATGTCAAAGGCGGGAAGTCCTTACTTGAACAGATGCTTTCTAAGTATGAGGGCGAGACTTTAGTTTCAATGAAAAGAAACAACGTTAAGAGAATTACAGAGAAATCTGCAGCATACTGTAATAACATAGAAGGCAATTTCTATAAACTCGATAAAGTATTAGAGAAGCCTCCTTTGGAATACGTAAATAAAAACCCTACTGATCTGTCAGTAGCAGGAGGGGTTTATCTTATCGATGAAAAAGGGGCAGACAAAATCGGGAAAGTTAAAAAAGGAGCCGGCGGAGAGTATCACATAACTGACATAATAAACATGGAATCAAAAAGCGGAAATGTTTATGGCTACCTTATAGACCATGATGAATTTAAATCATATGACGTGGGAGAATTTGATGTTCTAATAAAGGAAAATCTCGAGGATGAATACAAAAAAGGCTTCTTTAATTACGTTAAAAATTCAAAGCCAGCTGTTCAAACAATTTTTGTCGGTGGAGTTGCAATGTACGGAAATAAAGAGGATCTGTCAGAATTGTTGTCTTTTATTTCAAAGTGAATTTAATTAGCTTTATTGAATAATTCTAGGTATTCTTCTGGCCTTAATGAGTTTATGTAAAGGCCAGACAGCTCCATTGCTCCAAAATTAGAAAACCTTGGCGCTATCTCTATATAGAAATGCAATTCTTTATTGCCTTTTAATTCATGAAATATTAGATTATAGGAGTGGCTTCCAAATATTTTATAATTCTTTTCAAGGATTATCTTTATAAATTTTGCCAAGCTTTTTATCTCTGCATCATCCAACCTGCCAACATAATCCATATGCCTTTTAGGCACTATTATTGAAAGTCCGCGAAATCTTGACCCATAAGGGGCTATTGCTACAACATTTTCATCCTTTAGTAAGGTTCTTTTTCCCTCTTTTCCTATAGCTTCTTCAATCACGCATCTCTTTTCATTATTTTTTATAATTTCTAGTTCCTGTTTTATTATTGGAGGCAAAAAAGTGAATCCTATCACCTGCGTATGTGGATGGTATAAGCTTCCGCCGCTTATGCTTCCATTATTTCTAAAAGTGTAAACATGTTTTATTTTTTCGTCAGAATAAGCTAAATCTTCTGCGTCTATTATGAGCTTAAACCAGCTTTCTAGTAGGTCTTCTTTAATCTGATAAAATTTCTGTAAATGATCGGGAGTGTCTATTATTACATAAGAATGCCCATAATTCACATACTTCGTGAAAAAGTCCTCTTTATCAGATAGAGTCACATTTTCGTTTACAATAGGGTATTTATTGTACATTAATCTAAGTTTCCAGGGATCCCCAACAAACTTAATTGTTGTGTTTAAGTTTTCTTTTCCATACTCAAATGGGCAGTTCTCTGCTTTGCCGTAAAGTATCTCTTCGTTTTTAAAATCCTTCGGCCTTTTGTCCCTTGAGAAAGTGAATATTACGTCTGATCCCGTTATATAATCCCTGCGAATCTCTCCTTTGAAGGGAATTTCAGACATAGCAACATAATACTAATAAAGAATAAATAGGTTTTTGTTTTTCAGTATTAAACTAATTATTATTACTCGTTTTATATTAAATATTGCTCCCGCCGGGATTTGAACCCGGGTCAGTGACTCGAGAGGCCACTGTCCTTGGCCGCTAGACTACGAGAGCGCATAAATAGTATTAAAGCGCTTGTATTAATAAATTATATTATAATTTCCTAAACACCAAATTTATTAGTCTTAAGATGCTACTAACTCTATGAATATAAGATATCTTGCGGCGTTAAGCACTACCGTTGGAACCATAGTAGGCGGTGGTATACTGGCTTTACCTTATGCAATAGAAAAAAGCGGGTTTTTTGAGGGCATAGCATTATTGGTTCTTATTGGTTTTGCGTCCATACTTATAACAATGTACACTGGAGAACTTTCAAGTCACTTTAAAAAACTTCATCAGCTGCCAGTTATGATAAGCAAGTACACAGGAAAGAGGTTAAGGGTGTTAATCCTTCTTTTCCAGGTTCTTACAATATACGGTGCTCAAATAGCCTATCTTACAGGCATTGCATTAGTTATGGTTTTTCTTTTCCATATCCCCTACGCAGTTTCAGTGCTTTTAGTTTTCCTTCTTACACTTCCATTAATTTACAAAGGCTACAAATTTGTGGAGGATGCAGAACTTCCGCTGCTTTTCATAAAAATAGCGCTTATAATCGCTGCAGCTTTATCTGTTTTAACCATAGTAAAAGATGCCAACTTCTACAATTACAATTTAACTAGTTTATTTGGCCCATTTGGTATAATCCTTTTCTCATTTACAGGGTATACAGTTATCCCGGAAGTGAAAGAGGAACTTGGAGGAGTAAAGAACTTAACCAGTGTGATAGTTGTTTCTTACATCATTACTTTGCTTCTTTACATCTTCTTTTCCTTTGCTTTTGTGGGGGCATTTGGGCCTACTGTTTCAACAATTGCAACAGATGGAATACATTCTGTTTATTATGAATTGCTGTTCTCTATGACAACTTTGTTCATCCTTTTAACTCCTTATATTGCGCTAAGCCTTGTGCTTGCAGATTCGTTTACTTATGACTTTGGGATTGCAAGGAAACCTAGCATGTTTCTTTCGTTAGCTGCTCCGTTTGCGATAGCATTCTTTGGTTTTAATTTTGAAAGTATTTTGGATGTAACAGGGGGCATATTTATTTCAATTTTGGCAATAATGATATTATATGCAGTATATTTAGAAAGGAAAAAGAGAGATAAAAAGCAGATAAAATATCTGGTTCCTGGAGGAGTTTACCTGATAATCTTTACATTTATAGTAATGCTGCTTGGCTTGGTTTATACAGTTTATTCAATAATATGAAAATTGCGAAGTTAGACAGTAAAAATAACACAATAAAAGCAATAGTGAAATCCTATAGCGATCTTATTTTCCTACAATATATATTGGAAAATGGGGATGAACTGACTGCTTATTCAAGAAGAAAGGTAGTCGTAGGAAAGTCGCAGGAAATAAAAACAATAAAGATAAGCATAATAATAGAAAAACTGAAGCTGACTGAAACTTCCCTGGATGTAAGCGGAAGGATTACGTATTCATCTGATGAAAATGTCCCGTTACACAAGTACCATACTCTATCAATAAAGAGAGGCACGGGGTTTACACTTAAGAAATCAAAGCTTCTTAATTTTCAGATTAAATTAATAAGGCAGGCAGCAGAAACCTCGCCAAAGGTTTTTATCTGCGTTTATGAAGAAGGGGAAGCTTTTTTCTATGCCATGTCTAATTACAGGATAAAGAGAAAAATGGATTTTAGCAAGTCCGTTAGCGGAAAAAGATTCAAAAACGAAAGCAGAAAGGAGTTTTTTACAAAGCTTTCCACCTTGCTTCTGGAGGAGTACAAAAAAGGTTACAATGCCTTTATAGTTGCGGGCAAGGCAATGGACAATGAGGATCTAAGAAAAAATTACCTTAAGGATAAAAATATTGTATATGAGACTGTTTCATATGCGGATACTGGTTTAAAAGAGCTTTTGTCCAGAGACAGCATAAATGCCGCGTTGGGCAAATCAAGACTTGCTGTGCAAAGAAAGCTTATGAATGAATATTTAACAGGAATATCAAAAAATGAAAAAAATTACGTATACGGAAAAGAACAGATAAATACAGTATTAAATGAAAAAAGGCCAGTTCAGGCATTATTATCAAAAGAGTATGTACTTAACAATAAAGAAATTTTGGAAAGGCTTGACAGTATGGATTGTGAGGTTGTTCTATTTGATGAAAATGATGAATCTTTGAGTCAATTGAATTCATTTGGCGGAATACTTGTAAAATTTACAGATATCTAGCTATAAAATAAAACGAGTTACCTTTGAAAGGTAGAAAATTAAGTTTAAATACAATCTAGTGTGTTTACTTATTAATGAACAGTCCGAGTATAGCGTTCCTTTTACCCGCGTTTGTGAATCAAAAAAGTTCACAGAGACAGCAATTTCTAGATAGGCTGAATAAAGCGGTCAAAAGCCCTTCAATAGTACTGCTGGATTCCAATGAGGAGGATGAAAGCAGGTGGGATAACCTCATTATTGTAAGGTTCAAGCATATACGGCTTTTTGGAGAAAGCTTTCGTTTAGGACTGTCAGCTGCTTTGAATCTAGGAGCGGAGAAGATAGTAACATTTGAAAGTTACTCTACTGTTAATGCCATATGGTTTACGGACTACTTAAACGGAGGAAATCTGGTTGAAAGCGGAAGAAGAAATTTCAGAGAAATGGTGGTTACAGAACTCTCAAATTTATTGTCATTTGGTAATTCCTACAATAATTTTTCATTCAATCGAATAATTACAAAGGAAGCAGCGCTTCTATTGAGAGACACTAAACTAAACGGCAAGTCTTTCATGGTTGAATCAATAAATATCCTCAATGCGCACGGTATACACAATACGGAAATAATAAGGGAGGAGTACGGAAAAGACAATAAAAGGATAAATCTTGCAGAGATGGCGGAGTCCGTAATAAAGAGCTTTAACAAAACATCGATAAATTATAGCTTAATATCCTCGCTTTCTTACATTGTAAATTTATTAATGGTGTACACCAGCTTAAGCCTGGGATTTTTCTACCCGATAGCAGTGCTTCTAGGAGGGGAGATAAGCGGCCTTTCCAACTTTATTGTAAACGAGAAAATAAACTTTAGGAACAAAGGGTTCTTAAGCTCCGCATACCGCTTCGGTAAATTCAATGCGTTTATACTTGCAGTGGTTGCCTTTGATATACTCATGATAAGCGTCATATCAAAATATGTGCTGACATTTGGCAGGACAGATTTCTCGATAATATCTACATTTTCAATAATAATTGTTTCTGCGGTCTCGCTTTTCTTCACAAATAAGATAATATGGGGGAGAGGCAACCATCAAAAGGTTTTCCTTTAAAATTAATTTTAGTATGGTGGACCGGCCGAGATTTGAACTCGGAGCCTTCACGATGCGAACGTGATGTCATGCCATTAGACCACCGGCCCATACTCTTTATAAATAACATTTGTTAATATTAATAATATTGAATTTATGGCAAAAAATATCAGCAAAAGGATATATGAACAACCCTCTCTTTACTTATTCGTCGGAATAGTTTCAGCTATACTGATAGCTAGGCTGTATGTTTATTTTGGGGGAAATCTAGGGCTGGGCTATGACGGGATAAAGTTTCACCATATATTTCTTGGAATAATTCTAGTAATAGTAACAGGTTTAGTGTTTTTTTCATTAAATGAAAAATTAAGAAAAGATATCAGGGCAATGTGCGTTACTGCTTTTGCGTTTGGCTTTGGCGTAGGCCTTATCTCGGATGAAGCTAACTTCCTTGTAAGCGTAGGGCAGTACTATAATCTAAGCAATTATTATCAACCTTTGAATCTGTATATTGATGCTATCTTTATAGCTTTTGCCTTTCTTCTCTTTATCTTATCAGTATTTAGGTTGAAACGCAAACAATAGGCGCTTTTAATGCCTTTTCAAGGCCTTTTGTGCTTAGCTTTATAACAGACTCCTTAGATCCTGCAGATACCCAAATAAATTCATGCTTGGTTATGCCGCTGTCTATGAATATTATTATATTTTCATTAGGAATTGGAGAAACTCCTCCAACCTCAAAGCCGGTTTTTTGCAGGATAAATAACGGGTCTGCCTTTTTTATTTTAGAGGATACTATCCCTTCAAGTTTTTTAATATCTACTTTTTTATCGCCTTCTATCAGAACCAGTATAGCTTTTCCGCCGCTTTCAAATATTATGGATTTTGCTATTTCTCCTGTAGTGCACCCTATAACCGAAGCAGCTTCCTGTGAGCTTGCTGTGCTTTTTTCAGTTTCAATATAATCCAAAAAAAGCCCATTCGTTTTGAAGAAGTCTAATGCTTTCTGCGTTTTCATTTTTGATCAGAGGTTCTGCTTTTTAGCCGGAACATAATGTGGAATTTCGTATATGCTGAAAAATACCGTTTTTCCGCTATCTATTGCAATTTTAAGTTCATTATCAGCTCCCTTTGATTTTCCTATCCTACCATCATAATAAAGTATTGCATCACATGCTTGTAGCCATTCAATGCCTGCGTCAGCATAATATTCATAAGGAAGGCTTTTTCCGCCATATAAATGAATAAAATGTAATAAGTGAGGTATGTAAGGAAAATGTCCTTTGTCTATTACCTGCATGCCCTCATGTATAGCAAACTCTGTGTTTAAATGCGCAACTCTCGCAGCCTCATGCAGGCTTGTTTCCTTCGGGGTGTATGGGCCGGCAACATATACCTTCATAGTATGGTCTATTTTGTTTTCAATACCCTTTTCCTTTA
Organism: Nanobdellota archaeon; assembly: GCA_021851145.1. Lineage (GTDB taxonomy): Archaea > Nanobdellota > Nanobdellia > Parvarchaeales > Parvarchaeaceae > Parvarchaeum. The sequence goes on along the minus strand of JAJZJK010000005.1, from coordinate 22,069 downwards.
GGACACCCATATACAGCGTACGTTCAAAGATAATGTCCATTAATTTGCTTTGGGCCCTTTCGTGTTTGCCTTCTTCAATAAGCTTAGAAAGGCCCTCAAGTTTGCTTTTTTGTTCTTTGTTTATGAATTCATACAAACTATCCATCAAACTATGAGAAAAAACCAGATATTTAAGCTTTTATGCTCATCTGTAGCTTGTCTGTTTGAGTGCCCTTGCTGCACTTCTGTAAGGTTTCTGGGCTTCAGTCTGTCTTTTATCATCTACCAACAGCGTTCTGTCATACTCTAAGAATTTCTTCCTAAGGCTTTTTTCCTTTTTAACCAGGCTTTTTGCAATTGCCGACCTTATTGTCTGGGCCCTTGCTACTTGGCCTCCGCCTGTTATAGTTATAGTTATATCATATTTTTTATAAAGCTCATCAGAAAGTTCAATTGGCTCAGATGCAATTTCTCTAAATAATTTATCATTAAAAGAATACAAGGATTTTCCGTTTACAAAAACATTTCCTGTTCCTTCTTTTATAACAGCGTTCGCTATTGCCGTTTTTCTCTTTGCTACGATTATTGCGTTCTTTTTCATTTTACTTTACCTGTTTAAGTATATTTGCAAGTTCTCCTATTTTAACTTTGTGTATAGGCCTGTCCATTCTTACTTTTGCAATATTGATAATCTCCTTGTCTTTTAATTCTTCCGGAGTACCTTCAAATACTTTTATTCTTTTGAATGCCTCTCTTCCGTGGTATCTCTTGTCCCTTATCATCCCTCTAATCGCTCTTCTGACTATCCCCTTTGTGTCTCTCGGAAAGAAAGGGCCTTTTGACATCGTACCTATTCTTCTCCTTTCCAGATATTTTTTAAGTATGCTGTTTTTGTTTCCAACTATGACTATATCATTTGCATTTATTATGTCGACCTGCTCTCCTTCTAGAGCTGATTTTGCTGCAAAAGTTGCCAACCTTCCTAATACAGAGTCTTTTCCGTCAATTATCATATCCTTAAATAGAATATCTATCTGAATTTAAACCTATCGTTGTGTTTTATTTGCTGTATTAAATTTTATACTTAAAAAATAATGGTAAGCATAATTGCTTTACTGCTAAATAACTATGTCATTTTTTGCGGCCCAACCAAGGAGCTTTATTATATCCTCTACAGAATATTTCCTAACAGTGTCGGGAAGAGCTTTTAAAATTCTGTCCAAACTTGGTATGTATGGTTTTACAACCGGCGGAATTGCAGAATATGCAGTTACAAGCAAAGTCAATATTTCCTGAGCGTCCTCATCGGTTATGTTTGTTCCGGCAAATCCCATGTCAATAGTATTTGTAGTATTTTCCCATCTTAGGATAAAAGCTTAGCCCAAGCACTATCAACCCTATTGCCATAAAGATTATTGCAGTATATTCCTGCTGTATGGGTATAAATGAAAACAATTTGTTGATGTAGCCGCTTATGGCCTGTATATTTAATCCTAAAAAAGATATCCCTCCAATCAGGAATACAATTAATCCTATCAAAAACAGGGATTTTATCATATATTTTATTAGATTCTCCCTTAATTTAACCTTTTCCTAGAATATACAGCAAATTATATATTTAATCACATACAAGATTAGGCATTATGCAAAAGAAAAAATGTCTATTTTGTGGTATCCCAATAGAAAAGGAGTGGAGTTTCTGCCCTCATTGCGGCAGACCTTTGAAGACACAGGGAATAAACATCAGCGGGGTTAACATTGACGTTACAAAAATGGTTCAGGAGATCATGCCCCAGGTTTTAAACGGAGTATTTAACGGTTCTATATTTAGTGAAAAACAGCAGGAAGCACAGGATAGAAGGGAAAGCTCCCCAAAGCACTCCTTCTCTGCAAAAGAAATAATAGAACCGGAAGATTTGATATCAAAGCACGGTGACACTATAATACATGCAATTTCCCTGCCAGGCGTAAGGTACAAAGACGATATAGATATAAGAAAGATGGAAAATTCAATCGAGATAAGGGCTAAAAACGGGGATAAGCTCTACCTTAAGATAGTCAGGAGAGACAAAAGACAAAGCATTATATCAGAAGAATTTGCAAATGAGAATCTCGTGCTTGTTTTAAGGAAATTAAATTAAATAAAAAAATATTAAAAATAACTTATTTTTACTTTATTTACTCTGTGTCCATTTCGTCTGAATCATCCAAGTCGTCGGTATCTTCTAAATCTTCATCATCCATTCCATCTAGTTCGTCTTCTTCGATGATTTCATCGTCTTCTTCCACTTTGTTCTTTTTGGCCATAACAACCTCCCTAATTTTATTTTGCGCATCTGTCACAGCGCTTTACTTTTAAGAGAGACATATCCTTTATAAATTTTTCTACAATTTGAAAATTTGTAATTATTTTAAGTTTTTGGTTTTATAGGCATTTAGGATATTAATAATAGAATAAAGATAATAAAATATGGCAATATCGAAACACGATGAAAAAAGATTCAGGAGGGATTTTTATTCATTAATAAACATGGCTAAGGAAAATAAAGAGCTTTCAGACAGGTATATCTACATAGCACACAGGATATTGACTTCAAAAAAGATAAAATTATCTAAGGAGGAAAAGTTTTTAATATGCAGGCGCTGTAATAAATTACTTGTACCAGGGTTCAATTGTACAGTGCGTTTAAAGCAAGGCTTTTTAACGTATAAATGTTTAAATTGTGGAAATGTTAGAAAGGTAAAATATGATAAGAGGATACGACGTAAATCAGATAAGGTTAGTGAATGAGCTTGCGAAGAAGCTAGAGGAAGATAAATTGACTCCCCCTCCCGACTGGGCTATGTTCGTTAAAACAGGCTCCGCAAAAGATAGGATCCCCTCACAGGACAATTGGTGGTATCTTAGAGCGGCAAGCATATTGCGTAGGATGTATGTTGACAAGAGGCCAATAGGTGTGAATCGCCTTAGGAATATTTACGGAGACAAGGAAAAAAATAGGTACAGCGGAAAGCATTTTAAGCCTGCCAGTGGCGCAGTAATAAGGCACATACTTCAGGAATTGGAACAAGCAGAATTAATTAAAAAGGTTAAGGTGAAGAATCATTTTGGAAGGGCTCTAACTCCAAAAGGCATATCATTTACAGATTCAGTAGCAAAAGAAGCGGCGAAGATTTAAGATGGAATACCAAAATAAAGCCAATATTGACGAATTGGAACAGAGAAAAAAGATGGAACAGTTAAAGCAGGATGTTCTTGTGAAATTCTTGACTAAAGAAGCAAGAGAACGTTTGGGCAATTTAAGGTATGTACATCCTGAATTGGCTGAAGAGGTTGAAAACATGCTTATACAGTCAGCTTTAACAGGCAGGCTAAAGTCAGTCATAGATGATCAGAGGTTAAAAGAGCTGTTGCAGACCATCTCACAGCCTAAAAAGGAGCAAAAAATAAGGTTTGAAAATAAATAAATATGGCAAGGAACAAATCAGCTAACAATAAAAGGAAATTAATAAAACATGCTAGAAAGACTAGCCGTCCTCCAGTATTTGCACAGATAAGGAAATACGGAACAAGAAAGATGGACAGGTCCAGGATGAACAAGAATGTAGGCAGATAAAATGGCAGAACAAAAAATAATGATGGTTAATATGAGAAGAGGGATAGAGAAAGTCCCGCCATACAAAAGGGCAGCAGCTGGAGCAAAGTACCTAAAGGCTTTTGTAAAAAGGCACATGAAGGCAGAGGATGTAAAGCTAAGCCAGGATGTAAATAATGAGATATTCAGCAGAGGGATGAAAGATCCAAGAGTTAAAATAAGGGTTATGTGTTCTAAAGACGACAAAAAGATAGTGACTGTGAATCTTGTAAAGCAGGGCCAGTAAATGGAAATTGATGAGGAAAAACTGAGCAATCAGTTGATGGAAATAGAGTACATACGCAGGGAGCTGGAAAACTACATAAATGTTCTAAATAATTTACAGGCTACCCAAGATAACATTGCCAGGGCATTGGATGGTTTTACTTCATTGAGAAGCAATAAAGAGATCTTAATGCCATATGCACAAGACATATTCATAAAAGGAAATCTAAATGAATTGGATACAGCATTAGTCGGAATAGGGAGCAATATTTTTAAGTCATTTTCATTAAAGGAATTAAAGGAAAAATTAGAAAGCGATTTTAAGGAAGTAAGTGAAAATATAAACTCAATAGCACAGACAATTCAGACTTTGCAGGAAAGAGGCGCAAAGCTCGAAGAAGACGCAAATAAGCTTTACGAAAGCTATCAAAACTCTCTAAGATAAGATATGTTTGACTTCATAAAGAAAAAAATAAAGGATTCTATAAACTCAATCCAGAAAAAGCTTTCAAAGGAAGAAGAATCAGAGATAAAAAGCGACATAAAAAAAGAAGCGGGTATACTGCAGGAAGACAAGGAAGAATTAAAGAAAGATCTGGAATATTCTGATAAAAAAGAATTAAAGGAAGAAATAAAGGAAGTAAGCAAAGAAGTAAAAGAATTAAAAAAAGAAGAGGAAGAACTAAATCCTATAGAGAAAAAGGCACAGAAGAAAAAAAAGGTCTTCTCTCATGTAATAACCGATGATGACGTTAATACAATATTCTCGGAAATAAAATCTGCACTTTTAGAGAATAATGTTGCGCTTTCTGTTCTTGATAAAATACATGATGATTTAAGTGTAAAACTTGTCGGGGAGAGCGTTTCAATTCTAAATAACAAAAAATCCATAGAAAAGGCAATAAAAGAAAGCATAGCAGATGTTTTAACTGGTTATGACTCGGGAGAATTCATATCAAAAGTAAAAAGTAAAAAGCCATTTGTCATACTTTTTGTAGGGGTAAATGGCGCTGGAAAAACGACAACAATTGCAAAGCTTTGCAAGTTCTTGCAGGACAATAAACTAAAGCCTGTTATAGCGGCAAGCGACACATTTAGAGCAGCATCAATAGAGCAGTTAGAAATTCATGCAAAGCGTTTAGGGGTAGAAGTAATAAAACACACATACGGGGCAGATCCAGCAGCCGTTGCATTTGATGCAATAAAGCATGCAAATTCAGATAATGACGATGTAGTTTTAATAGACACTGCAGGTAGAAGCGATATAAACAAAAATTTAATTGAGGAATTAAAGAAAATAAAAAGAGTCAGCAAGCCTGACATTACCATCTTTGTTGGAGATTCATTGACAGGAAATGATGTTGTAAAACAAGCAGAAGTATTCGATAAGGAAGTAGGCATAGATCTTAATATACTTTCAAAGGCGGATGTTGATAAAAAAGGGGGAGCAGTCTTATCAATCTCATATGTTACCAAAAAACCTATATTATTCTTAGGAACTGGGCAGGATTATAAGGATCTAATTCCGTTCAATAAGGAAAAAACAGCAAGTTTTATTTTAAGTGAATAAATGAGAAGTATCCCCTATCTAAATTGAAAATATGGTCTTTTAAAGTAATTATGTAGGACGATTTTTTACGGTTTCATAATAAGTTACATTACTAACCCCACTTGTGTTTGATGCTGCTGTGACTTTGTATGAACCCGCCGATAACGTATCCAGATATGTTGCTTTGCCTTGTGATAATGAAACTTCCTTTACACCATTTACATACAAAGAAACATAATCTGTACTTTTAGCTATTACGGCCGTGAAGTTACTCTCTGTTCCAAAGTATATTGTATTATTTGAATCTTCAGCGCCGTTTAGATACAATGTAATCCCTTTTACGCTTTCATAATAAGTTATATTAGCCACACCGCTTGTGTTTGTAGCCGCTGTGACTTTGTATGAACCCGTCGGCAGTGTATTCAGATATGTTGCTTTGCCTTGTGATAATGAAACTTCCTTTACACCATTTACATACAAAGAAACATAGTATGTGCTGGGCTGTACAATTGCAGTAAAGTTTGACTGTGTTCCCTGTATTACTGTATTATTAGAATCTTCAGCGCCGTTAATATAAAGATTCATTTCACTACTCAGCATAAGGTTACTCGTATTAAGTTTTTGTGCCGTAACATTTAAGTTTTGGAAAAAATTATTGTAGATGTTTTCTAGGGTAGAATTTAATATTGTGCTCACACTGTTTGAAGGATTTATATTCGAAGTTTTTGACAACACGTTTAAAAAGTTATAATACTCTAGTTTTGGCAGGTTGTAAGCCTGCTCTAGGGAATTTAAATTTTCGTTTGTTTTTAGGTTTGCAGATTCTATGCCTAATATTGTTACAATTGCAAGTATAAGAAACAAAGAGAAAAATATCGTTATCATCTGCGCTTTATTGTTCATATATAATTTATATATCCAGCTTTTATAAATTATAAAGCATATGGATTATTACAACAAAGAAGAGAGTTTAAGTGCGTTTATCCATGAATTTAAGCGTATAATTGAAGAAAGGAATATACACAGTAAAAAAGAGCTTCTTATCGCGAAGAGGGTTGTTTCTAGACAAACTGGACTGCATAATATCCCCAAGAATGGAGAGATACTGAATTATCTATCACAATCAGAAAGAGAAAAGTACGCGGAATTAATGGTTTCAAAACCAGTAAGGGTTTTATCAGGAGTTAATGTCGTGGCGATAATGACTAAACCTTACAACTGTCCTCACGGAACATGCATATTCTGCCCAGGCGGCACAAATTTTAATACTCCGCAAAGCTACACCGGCTTTGAGCCTGCCGCTAGAAGAGCGCTAATGAATAACTATGATCCTTACAAACAAGTTACTGCCAGGCTTAAGCATTATCTTTTTATGGGTTATAACCCCCAAAAAATAGAGATTATAACAATAGGCGGAACTTTTACAACTTTACCAAAAGATTATGTCAATGACTATGTTACCTCTGTTTATAAAGCAATGAATGAGTTCTACGGTGATAAAGTAGAGGGAAATCTAGAAGAACAAAAAAGGTTTAATGAAACCGCAAGGATAAGATGCGTTGCATTTGCTGCAGAAACTAAGCCAGAGAGGTGTGCAGATGAAGACATAGAAAGAATGCTTAACTTGGGTATAACAAGGGTTGAAATGGGAGTTCAGAGCATTTATGATGAGGTATTGACAAAAAACAATAGAGGGCATACTATAGCGGATGTTACAGATGCCAGCAGGAGGCTTAAGAACTATGGGTATAAGGTTGATTACCACATAATGCTAAATCTTCCTTTGTCAGACAAAGATAAAGACCGGGAAACAATAAATGAAATCTACAACAATGAAAATTTCAAACCGGATGCCATAAAAATATACCCAACATTGGTTATCAGGGGCACAGGCTTGTATGAGATGTGGAAAAGAGGAAATTACAAACCTTACCCTGTTGAAGATGTAGTAGAGCTTATTGCTGAAGCAGAAGTAAACGCTCCGAGATGGCTAAGGATAATGCGAATTGAGAGGGATATACCATCCACTTTCATAGAAAATGGAATAAAGACAACCAATTTAAGGCAGCTAGTTGATGATAAATTAAAAGAAATAGGCAAAAGCGCAAATGACATACGCAGTAGAGAAATAGGGCATACAAAACTCTCAAAACCTGTTAAGATAAAACTCAACAGAGAAAACTACAGATCAGTAAATGGGGATGAGGTCTTTCTAAGTATTGATGATATAAACAATAATGCAATCATTGCCTTTCTAAGGCTAAGGATAGCGGATAACTCAAATGAAGCCTTTGTTAGAGAGCTGCATGTTTACGGTGAGCACCTTAATATAAATGAAAATAACAGCGAATCCTTTCAGCACAAGGGATTTGGTAAGAATCTTCTTTCAGAAGCAGAAAAGATAACAAAAGAGGAGTACTCCATAAATAAGATAAATGTTATATCTGGAGTAGGAGTTAGGGAGTATTACAGGAATCTTGGCTATAAAAGGTACAAGTGGTACATGTCAAAGGAGCTATAAATGGAAGATGAAATATTGATGAACAGCAGGAAGGCAAAAGAGATAACAAAACAGAAGAAACTACTTGAAAAAATAAAGCAGCACGGTGTAGATATAGAAGTAGACGGAAATATGGTTTATATGACCGGAAAAAGCGCATTTGAAGTTTTGTCTGCTAAAAATGCAATAAACGCATTTAACAGGGGCTTTGATGCCGCTATCTCCGCTTTATTATTAGATGATGACTATGATTTGGTCGTAATAAGCCTGAGGGAATACAGCAACTCAGATAAGCGGGCAATGCAGCTAAAAGGAAGGGTAATAGGCACAAGGGGAATGATAAAGCAAAGGCTAATGAGAGAAACTTCCTGTTATATAAATGTTTATGGGAAAACTATAAGTATTATTGGACAAATACAGAATATATCTATTGCCCAATCGGCAATCGAAATGATTTTAAATGGCGCAAAACATGATAATGTGTTTTCAATGATAAACAAAAAGAAAGTCGAGGTATACCTAAATGGAAATCGCTGAGGAACTTGCAAAAGGACAGAGAGCAATAAGTGTTACTGAGTTCTTTGAAAAGAACAGGCACCTTCTGGGTTTTGATAACAAACAGAAAGCCCTGCTTACTTGTGTAAAAGAGGCTGTTGATAACTCTTTAGATGCATGTGAAGAGCTTGGGCACATGCAGGAAAAAAACAAGGATAAAGTAACCTTGCCAGAAATAACTGTAGATGTAAAGGCGCTAAGCGATAATTATCAGCTGCTAGATGAGAAGCAAAATATTGGTCAGTTAATAGTCAGGAAAAACGAATTTACAGTTCTTTATAAAGGTAAAAGTGAATCAAAGCAGATCAGGGCCGGAAAGCTGACTCTGTCTTTTGAAGACGTTACATTTGATATATCAGAAAACAATGACAAGCTTTTAGTATTAATGAACGGGAAACAGCTAAGGCTGAAGAAAAATGCCCCTATATTCCTTATTAAAATAATGGATAACGGGCCAGGCATACTTTCATCAAAAATACCAGACATATTCGGAAGAATGCTTTACGGTAGCAAGTTTCAGTCAATGAGACAGGGAAGGGGACAGCAAGGTATAGGTATCCACTCTGCAGTTCTTTATTCTCAGTTGACTACCGGAAAATCCGCAAAGATAATCTCAAAGATAAAAAGCGCAAAGAAAGCAAAAATGATGAAAGTTCAGATAAACATACTTAAAAATGAGCCGGAAGTAATGGAGGAAAGCGATGAGGATTACCCTTATGAGTCTGGTACAAGCATTGAATTAGAAATAGAAGGTTTGTACGTTAGCGGAAATAAAGGTTTAGATGAATATGTTAGAAGAACAGCTTTGGTAAACCCACATGCAACAATAATGTATACGAATCCAAACGGAGAAAAGGTAACCTACAAAAGAGTTATAGAATCACTGCCAAAAGAGCCTTTGTCTATAAAACCACACCCAGAAGGTTTGGAAATAGGAATATTCATGCGTATTCTCAAGAATTCCACAGAAAGGACAGTTGCGTCTGTTCTTGAAAATGAATTGTCAAGGGTAAGCAGGGCAGTTGCAGATCAAACCCTGAAAAGTGCAGGGATAGACACTAAAAGCAAACCGCAGGATATCGACAGGGTGCAGGCAAACTCTATACTGAAAGCATTGCAGTCTTTGGATTTAATGAGGCCGCAGACAGACTGTCTATCTCCAATAGGCGGAGAAGAACTGGAAAAAAGCCTGAAGAAAGAGTATTCACCAGAATTTGTTAAATCAGTTACGAGAAAGCCGGAAGTTTACAGGGGAATGCCTTTCCAGATAGAAGTCGCTGCAGCCTACGGTGGCAAGATACAAAATGACAGGGCCCTTTTAATGAGATTTGCAAATAAAATACCTTTGTTATTTGATTCCTCATCTTGTGCTTTGACTCAAAGCTTTTTGGGAGTAGATTACGCACGTTATGGTTTAAAGGTGGAGAATAAAGTTCCTATCGGGCCATTAGTGTTCATAATTCATATTGCATCAGTATGGGTTCCTTATACAAATGAAAGTAAGAATTCGGTTGCTAGTTATCCAGTAATAATAAAGGAAATAAAACTTGCATTGCAGGAGCTTGTAAGGACTCTTTCAGTATTTCTCAATAGAAAGCATAAAAGCAGCTTGTTCCAGGAGAGAATAAGCCTGTTTGACAAGTACGGTATAGAATTAGCTTACTCAATATCAAAATTAACAGACATGGACGAGAAAAAAGTAAAGGCAAAGATAGAGGGCCTGCTTGAAAAGAAGAAAGAAGAAGTTAAGGCAAATGTAGAAGAAAGCCTTAGTAAAGGAGATGTTATATCAAGCAAGATAGAATCTGATACATCTTCAGAAGAGGAGGAGTAAATATGGATAATAAAGAAATCGAGCAGTCAAGAAAAATGAGGCTTAGCGTGCTTGAAGATCTTGGAAAGAATGTTTATCAGCAGATAGAAAAAGGAGAGAACCCTTATCTGACTTTGCCAGTAAGAGGTTTGTCAAACGTAAAATACGATACTGAAAGCAGGATGATTACATTAGGCAGCGGTTTGTCAAGAAGGTATTTTTTAAACGTTGGTCATGTCAGAAAATTCATACAGACAATGGCAATGGCTGCAGTAAGCAGAGAACTTATAAAAAATGATAAGCACACAAGTTTAAGGTCCGCATTCTATCAAGTAAGGAGGACAATTCCGGGAACAAAGATAGATGTAGTTGATGATCAGATAGAAACAAACAAGGCAATAGAAGACTTAGAACTAATAACAGATCTTACGAGGGAGCAGCTAAACATAAATGCAAATAAGAACGGCGCAGTTGCAGGGGAAGTAATAGTTGAAGACAGAGGAGATATTATAGACTGGTCAAAGATGGGAAGCGGTGGCTGGGCGGTTCCAAGCAACGTGGAAGAACTTATCTTCAAAAAAGTTGATGCAAAATTCGTAATATACATGGAGAAGGCAACTATCTGGGACCGTATGAATGAGGATAAAGCCTGGAAGAAACTGCACTGTGTTATAATCGCAAGCCAGGGACAGGCTACAAGGGGTATAAGAAGACTGCTTCAAAGGCTTAGCAGGGAGCATAACCTGCCGGTTTATGTTTTGACAGATGGGGATATTTGGGGAGTATACATCTACTCTGCAATAAAATTCGGTTCCATTGCTTTGGCACACGTATCAGACAAGCTTTCTTTGCCGGAAGCAAAGTTTATGGGCTTGACAATGGAAGATATAGATAAATATGAATTAAGAAGGCACTTGATAAAGTTCAAGGATGTTGATATGGCAAGAATAAAACAAATCAAGAATTATGATTGGTTCAAAAATAACAAAAAATGGATGGAAGAACTTGATAAAATGGAGAAATTGGGCGCTAAGGTAGAGTTAGATGCATTTACTGCAAAAGGATTGTCATTTATGACTGAGACCTACCTTCCTGAAAAACTGAAAGATAAGAATTTTTTAGATTGAGTTTATAGCCGCATACTTAAAATAAACTGTAAATTTTATATCCCTAGTTCGGCTCTTGCTTCGTCTGTCATTTTGTCTTTGGTCCAAGGAGGATCAAAAGTTATATCCAAATCTACTTTTGTAGCACCAGAAAAATCTATTACTTTTCCTTTTATATCTTCTACTAAATAATCAGTAACTGGGCAGAAAGGAGAAGTTAAAGTCATTAATATCTTTACTTCAGTGCCGTTTACTTCTATCTTGTAAATCAATCCTAAATCATAAATGTTGGCAGGTATCTCAGGATCAAAGCATTGTTTCAATCCCCTTATGACATCCTCTTCCTTTACTTTGACTTCCATCTTCTATCTAATTCATAATAATTTAAATATATAACGCCGTTATACTAAATAAATTTTATTAGGAAGAACAGGCCTAAGAATGCGAACTGCATAGGCCCTATTGCGGCCATTGCAGGGTAAGCTTTCCCCTTTTTGCCTAAAAATAATATTATTGATAACCCTATTACTGCACCTACTATGGCAAATACTCCAGACAGCAGGCTGTAATGTAAAAAGAATTCATCTGCAAGTATCGCTGGGAATGCCATATCCCCTCCTCCAAGAAAAATCTCCTTTCTTTTTGCTTTCTTTGCCATCAGTGATATACCGCCAAATGAATTCCCGGAGAATGCCTTTGCCAGTGTTAGCATGTGTTTGGTTATAAAAACTGATATGTAATCATATACGCTTATGACCGCAATAAGTATCAGCGCGGTTATTATGTTTAAATAAAGTGAGATTATCGCAGATATGGAAACGAATAATATTACATTCAAAATGTCCTTACCGTATTTTCCAGCGTACCTGAAATAATAATATGTAAGTACAACAGGCAAGACATAGACTAAAAGCGAAAAAACCGCGAGTAAGCTGCTGTTGGAATTAAGGTTGCCATGAAGCGGGAATACATACAAATCAAGTAGACACATATCTGAAAAAGCGTACATTACGAACAAAAATAGAACTATTATCAGTATATTTATAATCTTTATTTTTTTGTATTTAACCAGCAGAAGGATTATAGCTGTTGGGACTAGTAAACCTGCAGTTATTATGTAAATTAAATAATAAAACGGGGATGTGGCATTGTAATTTATTCCTGTTTGCTGAGAAATAACAGAAAACAGTTTTAGGTTAACACCTGCAAAAAATCCGCTGGCTATTAAAACTACTGTAAATATGCCTAGTAAAAGCAAGGCTAGCTTAATGTTTGTCTTCATGTTCTATTTAGATATTCTTTATATTATACTGTTTGTTTTTTGATCAAATAATGCAGAGCATATAAGCAATGCTATTCTCGGGTTTCCTTTTGATTTTTTATATATCTTTTCGTACTCGACTTCTGTAAAAGGGGCAAGAGAGTTTGATTTTTCAGTCCTTGATAAGTTTAATCTGTTTATTATTATCTGCCTTAAATCATCCCTTGACATGCCTTCCAACTGGTATTTTTTGAACTGTTTGCTTTGTGTTTTAAGCTCTTTTTCAACCCCTTCCTCTCTGTTTTCTACCAATAAAATTGCGGCTTTTTGGCCCAAGCTGTAAAGCAAATCTATTACTCTCTGTTGGCTTAATTTGTCTAGCATCTCTACATTGTTGAAATCATCTAGTTCTATAAACATCCTTTTTGCAGGATTTACTTGTAAATTTCTAAGCTTATTATAAACCGCAGGTGTAAACTCCTCTTTTACTATCTCTATATTTTTTGAGTTCCTAAGCTCTTTTTCTACTACATTTATCAGTGTGCTTTTACCCATACCGGGGGCGCCTTTAAGTATAATTATACATCCATGTTCTAAGGCATCATTTACAAGCATCAATAAATCTATCTTTTCATTAACTCTGTCTACTATAACGTCATTATCAGAGTAAGTTATGCTTATAAATGGATTATATGTTGCCATAAACGATAAAAAGATATGACAAAGGATAATATTAATAGTTTTAAAATTAAATGATTTAAGCTAAAAGAGCCTTAAATTTCGAATAGCCCTCGTAGTTTAGCTTGGACAGAATACCGGTTTCCTAAACCGGGCACCCAGGTTCAAATCCTGGCGAGGGCATTGGCTTTATTTACCAAATATAAAAAAGAATCTTTAAATCAAAGGCCTGTTAAATTTTATTATGTTAGATAGTGTTTTGACAAAAGATCATGAAAGGATCGATGTGTATCTAAATGAATTCTTGCTTTCATTGAGTTCAAAACCTGACATGGATAAACTTTCTTTGATAGTCTCTTCGCTTAGAAATCACATGTTCTGGGAAGAGGAGTACCTTTTTCCTGAAATACTCGAAGAGAATAAACTTAGGATACAGGGTTTGGAAGCGGAGCATGGATCCATACTTAAACTGTTGGATGAGGTGAAAAGGCTTATTTCCATAAATGAACTTGAAGATGCAAAAAAGAAAACAGAAGCAGTTATGCGCGTATTAAAAGGCCATAATGAAGCAGAAGAAGGTTACGTCTATCTTAAGCTAGACGAATTGGAAAGTCAAAAACAGGCAGATCTTCTTATTAAGGAAGTGGAGCATGCATCTGCCCCGAAAGACTGGATATGTCGGGTATTGCGTACAGGTTCCTAAATACAAGTATTAAGTATTTATAGATGGTTTATTCTTAAATTTAGTGATGATACCAAAAAATGAAAGAGGTATTTTGGACAATCTACTAAAGCAAGATTACATAACAGTTTCAGATGAAGAAATATTAAATCTCATCTCAGAAAATGAGGATTTAACCGTTCTGCAGTCAATGGATACTTTTAACTGGTATAAAAACAAAGGGGAAAGCAAGCATATAATAGCAAAAAAGGGAAGGAACAACCTTATGTATTTAGATAAAAAGCTTGATTTATTCCTTGTAAACATGGAAAAACTGAAAGAAACAAACAATTCATATGTCGTTTCATCCGAACTTTATACTGAAAACTTCTCTGAAAAGGATTCTATACCAAATTTAGCGTTGCTTAATGTTTCAGTTTATGATAGCAGGTCTTACAAAAGTCTAGATAGTTACTCTCTTATAAAATCTGAGAGGTACTGTGAATACCCAAATTTAAAAGAAGGAAGGGAAAATCTTAACAAAACCATAAAAGTAAGGTTTTACAGCGAAAAGGAAAGCAATGGGGTAACTCTGGTTTATAGGCAAACTATGAACAAAAACAGTATTGTAGGCTCAAGGATATATCTTTTTGATAAGGGTGAATTAAAAATCTTGGATAAGGCAAAAAACGAAAGATTAATAGAATTCATGAGGGCAGTAGATTACTGGCATGACAATGAATTAAGTGAAGGAAATGCAAAGTTTGAGAAATTTGGAACAGGCTTGAATATCCCTTCTTATATGTCAATGTATTACTAATCAATTTTTAATTTCCCGTTTTTTATCGCCAGATTTACAGAGATTATATGTGAGCAAAGCTTATCCTGAAGAGTATACCACTTGCAATCACATTGCCATTTTTTGTCCGATGGCTTTTCGTCAAAATACATTACATTGTGGAGTTCATTATCTCCTTGAACAAGAAAAGAAATATGCTTTTGCGTTTTATAGTCAATCTTTACAGAATTAACTAATCTAATTCCCTTTATGTAAAGCTTTTCATCTTTCTTCAAGTCTTTATCATCTAATGTTTTTACTTCCACAATAATTTATTAAATGCAGATTGCTATATATAATAGCGGTATTGTATGCAACAGACCATTAAAGGAGGAAGTCCGTTCACCTTTAAAATTGAAGTGCAGTAATGCATTGCTGTAAAAGGCAGGCAACTGAGCAGAAACGATACCTGTTTTCAGTGCAAAGATATGATGCGAAAGCTGATTGCTGAAAAGAGGATGAAACGGCAGACCTTCACGGTGCAAAC
Source organism: Nanobdellota archaeon (assembly GCA_021851145.1). Classification (GTDB taxonomy): domain Archaea; phylum Nanobdellota; class Nanobdellia; order Parvarchaeales; family Parvarchaeaceae; genus Parvarchaeum. Next base: position 6,782 of record JAJZJK010000005.1, on the reverse strand, counting down.
CGGTATTCCGGCGCTTAGTCGAATGTTGTTACATCCAACTGAGAAGCTTTTGAACTAAAGCTGAGGGATGACAAAAAACGGGCTATTCAATACCGCAATCTATTTAAGCAGGAAGGTGTTAACATAAAAATGCCAGACGAAGACAAAGAAAACAATGCTGATACTAACGTCAATGAAAATGCAAATAAGGATTTGCAGCCGGAAAAGGCGGTAGCTGTTGATAATAACAGTGAAAGTTCACCTAATAATCAGCAAAATTCTCAAAACAAAACCGAGGAAAAGAAAGTAGAAATTGCTACTAACTCAAATGACGATGAACTTGAAAGACTGAAAAAGGAAAATGAAAGGCTGAAAGAAATCCAGCGTCTTAAGGAAGAAAATGAGAAGTTAAAAGGTAGTAGTTCTAATTCATCTCAAAAAGGGGAGAATAACTCAAATAAAAGTTTCGTTCCTTACATTGTTATAGGTCTAGCAGTAATCGTTGTAGTATTGTTGGTTTTAGTATTTGGTTTTCATATATTTTCCTCTTCGGTTTCTTCATTAACGCCTTCAGTTAATGCAAATGCTTCAGGGTCATTCTTTTTAGGTCCGGATGGCGAATCTTTAGGTTCGACTTACATAAATGGCTTATCTGACCTTAGCAGTCAACTAGCAAGTGTAGGGGCACAGCAGGTTGCTGGTAGCTTTATATATGAAAATGTAAGTGATGGTAGCAATGGGCCTTCTCCAGGGTATTATGTTCTGGTTTATGGTAACAGTAATAATTACGATATAGTTCCTATCTCTGTCCCATCTAATTTTTCTAATTATTCAATAAGCCAAAACGGTAAACCGACATTTGTTTATCTAGGAGCACAAGGTTGTCCATTCTGTGCAGGCATGCGTTGGTCAATAGCAATCGCTCTTTCAAGATTTGGTAACTTTTCAAAGTTATTTTATGACAGATCTGCTACAAATGATGCAAACGTTCCAACATTGATGTTTAACTTCTCAAGTACCTTATTTAAAGAGGCAACTTCACAACCATCTTTGAATGGTGCTCCTTACGGTGATAGCAATCCAGAGCCTTTTGTAACCGGTGCTTATTACACATCAAAGTACATAAACTTTGAGCCATTAGATGAGATGGGAGGGTCATTTTTAGTAAATACTACCGGAATAGAGCAGATAAGCCCAATTATCTATTCAAATGTTTATGTTCTAGGGATGCACGATTTCAATTCAACGAGTTCAGCAATATTATCTGCAGCCGGTTTTGGAATACAGAATTTCTTTGTTGGCGGTGTGCCATTCTTTGACATTAATAACAAGTACGTATTTGACGGTGCAATTATAGATGCTGGAACATACCTTACTTCAAGCGGTTTGAACTCAGCATACAGTACTCATCAGGATGTTCTTAATTCAATAGAAAATCCTACTTCCGGTTCAATGGGAGAAACAGAATTGGGCGCGGCAAATATCCTTACAGCACAGATATGTAGCGTTATAAACAATACAGCGCCAGTTTGCAGTCTTTCCTATATTTCTGAATTGGAATCTAAGATCAATGCATTGAGTTATTCAAGCGAATACTGTTTGTCAGGTAGCTGTAAGATAGTAAGCTAAATTATAATTTTTAGAGTTTACATATTATGGCCTGGTTTCAAAAAAGTTAAATATATTTAAGTCTTGAATTTAAAGTAATACTTATGGACAATAAGGGTAATTTAAAGCAAATAGCACAGAATATCTTAGACACCTCTTACAAGGTTTATTCTGATGTCTCATTAATTAACAGCTCCTTATTCAGAGCAGCTTCTGCTTTGGGCGTAAATCTGCAGGAGGTTCCACAGATAGATTTGGCAAAGACTCAGGGGAAAGCTTCAGAAATTTCGGCAAATACTCTGGTAAAAAACAATGAAACAAGCCAACCAGAAAAGAAAGTATCTTTTTTCCATCTTGAAAGAAAAAATAAAAAGGAGGATAAAACCCCGGAAAATGTATCCTTTCAGCCAAAGATAAACATGGTTGAAGAGAAACTAAAATTAGCCCAGGTTAAAGAGGATAAAATAAATAAAGTAGCAAGTGAACTGCCTTCAAGGCCAAATTATAAACCCGGTGAGATAAAAGAGGACAAAGTCATGGTTGCGGCAGCTGAAAAGCCAAAGGAAACTAAAGTTTCAATGCAAGAAAAAGAAAGCAAATTGGATAAAATACAAGCTTCAATGCCTACAAAAGTGAATATTGTTAATGAAAAAAAGGAGCCAGAGCTTTCTCCTATGAAAGAAATGAAACCTGCTGAAGACTTAAGTTCCCAGTCAGAATTACAGAAAAGTGTATTCGAAACTATTAATTTCAAAAATCCTTCAGCTGTAGCTCAAAAAGAAGATTCAAATGAAATAGTGAATAATCCATTAAACAAGTTGCTTTTGTTGGTGAAAGAGAAGCATTCAGTTACAGCATCTCAGGCAGCGCAATCTTTAAATGTTAGTAAGGACCTAATCTCTAAATGGGCTAATATACTTAGCCAAAATTCTCTTATAAGGATAAAATATCAATTAATGGGAGATATCATACTGGAGGGATAGTGGAAAAGAACCAAACTAGCATAGAACGTGAAACAACTGGTATTCCAGGGTTAGATGAAGCTTTGAATGGAGGTTTCCCTAAAAATAGTGTCGTATTCTTAACAGGAACGCCAGGTGCAGGTAAAACTACATTCTCTTTCCAGTTTTTACTTGAGGGAGCAAAGAAGGGTGAAAAAGGGCTTTACTTTACTTTAGAAGAAAGCCAAGATGATTTAATGCAGCAGTTTATGATAGTTGATGCAAAAATAAAGGAATATCTGGACAGTGGCTTGATAAAAATTGTCACAATCCCTTTGGTAGATTATGACTCAATGAAGGAGGTTATATCTTCAGAATTAGATGCAATGGGCGCAAATCGTTTAGTTGTGGACTCAATAACTTATTTGCAGATGTTTTTCTCGGATATAATGTCAATAAGAAAGGCAGTTATAGAGCTTTCCAGTATAATAAAGGCAAGAAACTGCACTGCAATTTTTATAGGTGAAATGCCTTATGGAGAAAACAAGCTTTCATCTTTTGGAGTAGAAGAGTTCGCAGCGGATGGAGTAGTAGCTTTGTACATGGTAGAAAGACAAAGCTCATTTATAAGGGCACTCAGAATAATAAAAATGAGATCGACAGAGCATTTGACTAAATACATACCTTTGGATATAAAAAACAATGGAATAATAGTTTATCCGTCTGCAGAGCTTTTCGCAGACATCTAATATGGCGCTCTGGATAGAAAAGTATAGGCCGCAGTCTTTTGATGAAATAATAGGACAGAAAGAGATAGTAGAAAAATTAAAGGCCATGGCCGAGAAAAAAGAGATACAGCACATGATTTTGTCTGGCCCACCAGGCGTTGGTAAAACAACTTCAGCAGTAGTGTTAGCAAAAGCAGTATTCGGCCCAGACTGGAATCAAAATTTTATCGAACTAAATGCATCTGATGATAGGAAGTTAAGCGTTATACAGGGTAAAGTTAAAGAGTTTGCAAGGACAAAACCTATAGATGCGCCGTTTAAGATAATCCTTTTTGATGAGGCAGACTCATTAACACAGGAAGCACAACAGGCCCTAAGAAGGATGATGGAGGAGTACATCAACACTTGCAGGTTTGTATTCAGTGTAAACTACCAAAGTAACATAATAGAACCATTGCAGTCAAGATGTGCAATACTTAGGTTTCAGCCTTTATCTAAAGAAGATGTACATAAGTTCATAAAAAGGATTGCGGATAGCGAAAAGCTGGAAATAGACCAGGAAGCAATGGATGCATTGGATTATGTGTCAAGAGGGGATTTAAGGACGCTTGTTAATCTTATGCAATCACTTTCAAATGTTTCTAAAAAGATCGATGCAAAGGCGGTTCTGCAAAGCAGCGGGTTGATGGATGTTTCAAAGACAATGGATGGCTTAAAGACGGCGTTGTCAGGCGATTTTAAGAAATCAAGAGAAATATTCTCAGAGATAATTGATAACGGGATAAATATGAAGGAGCTTTTGATTTCTATATTCAACATAATCTCAACAACTGATATAGTTAATGATAAGGTAAAGAATTACGTTTTTGAGAAGCTTGCAGAGACAGATTACAGGATAGTTGAAGGTGCAACGCCATTCATACAGTTTCAGGCCTTTCTTGCGTTTTTGGCCAGTCTCAAATAATTATGCTTTCTTTATTTAAGCCGGAAATAAAGATGTTTGTAGAGAATTATTCCAATAGCATTTCGGGTAAAGTATTGACTGCAATTAAAAATGGCAAGTCCAGGTTCATATTCAATGGGCCAGCTGGAACAGGCAAGAATTTTCTTGCAGAGGCGATTGCAAATGAGTTAAATGCAAGCTTTGAGGTAATAAACTTGTATGAACTAACCGACGATACTCAAAGTGTTTCTTCAATGATTTTAGACAACATAAAGCAATCTGCCATGTCAAAATCACTTTTCCAACAAGGTAAAAAGGTTATTTACATTGAAGATCTGGAAAAACTTTTATCAGTTGATTCATCTATAGCTCAGAAATTAAATTCTATGGCAGGAGATTCTATAATAATATTTGAGTCAGAGACCGGTGAGATTTTCAGAAGCAAATACAAAAGATTTCTTTTTGGATACGAAACCGTGAGATTTTATAAACTGAATAATAGAGTACTTAAAACCTTTGCACTCAAACTTGTTCTTTACAATAAAATGAAAATAAGCGATGGTATGGTTGAAAGTATAGTAAGGTCAGCAAAAGGAAATATCTCCAGTATAATAACTGACCTTAATACAATATATATAACTAATTCCAGCCACTTAGACACATTTAGAAACTCAGATGATTCAATATTTGAAAAAATAACAGCAGTTTTTTCAGGCAAAGTTGAAAACGTAGAAATATATTTTGCATCTGACATGGAAGCAAAGAACTTTGAAATTTGGCTTGCTGAAAAAGCACCACAGGTACTCAAAAAAGAGGAGTTGTATCATTTCTTTGAGTCGCTTTCTTCAGCAGATATAGTACTAAATAAAATAAAGAAACAAAACTGGTCTCTTTTGAAATATGTTAAAAATATAATGGTCTATAGCTGTTATAGCTTTAAAGTAAGTTTTCCTAAAGTAGATTTCTATGCGCCAAAATGGGATTCTTATTACAATAAGTGATAAAATTTAATTTGTTTATATAACGGAAATATTTATATCCCTCGTTTTTATATAAATAATATGTCATTTAAAGCGTTTTCCAGAGATTTAGGGAGTAATAAAATTTCCTCAATAAAATCAAAAAGATCCCAGTCTGCCTTAGAGTATATGATGACTTATGGCTGGGCCATCTTGATAATAGTAATTGTCGCAGTAATCCTTTACAGCATGGGAATCTTCAATCCAAGTTCAAGCATAACAACTACAATAACTGGTTTTCAAAGCTTAGGAGTAACTCAAGCTAACTGCATAAATTCAGTAAACAATCAAATCCTTGAATTATATATAACAAACAATGTAGGTTATCCTGTAAACATAACAAGTATAAACGTAACTGGAAATAATGGCTTAAAAGTTACACAAGATGTAGGGTCTACCCTAAATCCTGGTGCTTCTTCTTCTTTTTATGTAAATGGAGCATGCAATAAGTCTTCTTCATCTTATTCAGGATCTGCTACCATAACTTATACTGAACCTGGACAGCCATTACCCGGCCCATATGTATCCACAGGTAGTCTGGTTAAAGTTCCAGTCAATTCTAACCCTAATCAAGTAGCAAGTTTTAATGGTGCAAGTAGTTATATAATAACTACATTACCATTCAAATCAGATTCCTTCACAGTTGTATATTGGGTTAATGGACGAAACACTTCTAAGATGACAAGTGGAAGTGGTTATACTACGTTTGGTTCAAATGGAACTGATTTTATAACATCTTGGCTTAATAATGGAGGGGCTTCATGCGGTACTGGTGATGAAGAGATCGCAGTTTCTATACCCGGGCTATCCGATGATCATGGACTTGGAGTAAGTGGTGGAATATGGACGATGGTTACAATTTCTGTTAATAAGGGGGTTGTAACTTATTATGTTAATTCTACAGGCCCGTGTGTTGGTTCTACCATCTCAAATGAGATTTATTCATTAGATTATTTAACATTTGGTTATAACCCTGATAATGGAAACTCTTATGGTCTAAATCCATTTAATGGGACCCTTACAAATTTTCAAGTATACAATACTGTTCTTACTCCTAATCTTGTTAATGAGCTATTTTCTTCCAGTATAGGAGGTGCTCCAATACCAAGTCATGGTCTAGTCGGATGGTGGCCTTTGGATGGCAATGCAAATGATTACAGCGGTAACAATAACAATGGTGTACCAACAGATATAAATTGGGTTTCACCTTAAATTATGAAAAAATATAATTTTGGTTTAATAAGCTCAAAAAGAGCTCAGTCGGCTCTGGAATATATGATGACCTACGGCTGGGCAATTCTAATTATAGTAATCGTAGCTGTAATCTTATACTCAATGGGAATCTTCAATCCAAGTTCCTCAATAAGTTCTACAATAACAGGTTTTCAGCAAACCCCTATATCATCAGCAATATGCACTCCGACAGGAGTATTAGTTGTTTCAATAGAGGATGCAACCGGCAATCTAATAAACATAACCTCAGTAAATGCAACAGCAAACGGAAAAACAGCCATAACAAGTCCGAATCAGCTGATAAATCCGGGAAACTCAGCAAGAGTATTGA
>JAJZJK010000025.1 GCA_021851145.1 Nanobdellota archaeon | reverse complement strand
GTCATTTAAAGCTTTTTACAGAGATTCAGGTTATAATATTTTACTGCCAATAAAATCAAAGCGTTCTCAGTCAGCTCTAGAATATATGATGACTTATGGCTGGGCAATTCTAATCATAGTAATTGTCGCAGTAATCTTGTATTCAATGGGAATCTTCAATCCATCCTCCTCTCTTGTCCCTACAATTACAGGTTTTGCAGGGCTGACAATTCAGGCCAACTGCGTAGCCGGAGGAACATTAATAGTCAGTTTAGCTAGCTCTGTCGGCTATCCAATAAACTTGCAGAATGCTGTCATATCCCTGCCAAATGGTTCAGCTCTTTCAGAGCCAATGAATTATATATTACCAACGTCCGGATCACATAATTTTTACCTGCAGAATGCTTGTCCAAACACTGTAGGGTCTTACTTTACAGACAAAATAGATTTCAAAGGAGTAGAATACAACCGTTTAAACTCGCCAGTTACGTTTACTGGAAGTATAACCGGGCATATAAGCTCCCTTAGCCCTTATCAAATACTAGAAACTATAAATGTGGATTATCGTCCGGTAGTTAATGCTATAACACCAAATGGTTATTATTTTTGGCAACCAAATCAAGGAAATAGCACAATTTCAGTAGTTAATGTAGTTTCAGCATCTGTGGTCAAAACATTAAGTAATCTGCCTACAAGATCAGTAGCCTTTTCTAATAATGGAAGTTTAGCATTTATAGCAGGAAATTCTCCAATCTCTCCTGCAGGTACATGGATGGCAGTATTAAACACCTCTACTTATAAAATGATAAAAAATATAAGCGGCATATGTGATCCACAGGTAATAACATCTACAAATAATGGTATTCTAATAGTTCCTGGGTGGGTTACTCCTGCAGGCGGCTTCAATGGGCCAAATAAATGTGATTTTTTACTTGAAATAAATGAAAGTACACTCGCTATTGTTAAGAATATCTCAACTAGTGGTTTATATATATGGCAAGCAGAGCAATCACCTATAAATAACAGTCTTGTATATGCTGCGGGATACAATGCATCTGGTGTTCCATATATCGCGATTATAGACACAGCTACTAGTAAAATACTAAAGAATATAACTAATTCTAGTGGTAATCCAATAATATTTAATCCAAATGGTTTATATGCATACTCTGGATATTCTACAGACCATAAAACTAATTTAACCACAATTTCTACGTCTAGTTTAAAGGTAATTGATAGCGTGAATATCATGAATACTACTAGTATTAGTGGGATGTCTATATCGAATAACGGTGAATATATTTACAATGCAATATGTGAAAACAATAAGGTGCCTGTCTATGATACCCTAACGAATAAAGTAATAACAAATATAACCTTGCCTTATACAGTAAATACTTGCATTTCTTATTCTTCATTATCCCACTCAAACAACTTATTGTATATAGCAGAGACAACTACTAATCCAGGAAAAGTGTTTGTAATAAGCGTTTAGTTTTAATATATCAAAGATAATGGGTCTTAAATTTTTATTTATTTTATAAACATATGGTAAAATATTAGTAGGATTGCTATATAGAAACTTATTTAAATTTATCCTTCTTTATACAAAAGATATGAATTCGTTAACAGTAAGCGTTATAGGGCCTTATAGGTCTGGAAAGTCGACTCTTGTCAACAAACTGCAGCAGAGAAAAGGTGCAGAGGAAGACGTGTCTTTTTTCTTTTTTAAATACGGCGGTAAAAATGTTACTTTGATAGATACTCCTGGGGATATGGACAACCCAACTACTTTAGCTTCAGTCCTTACGTTATCCGATGCTATAATTTTTTGTGTTTCTCCTGAAAATGGAGTTAATCTTCAAGTAGGTGAGCAGATAATAATGGCTAGTTCTATTGGAATAAAACATGGCTTAATATGCATAACAAAGGCAGATATCTCCACATCTGAGGATATTTCCAAACTAGAAAAACAACTTTCTGCAATTATAAAGGGAACCTCCATGGAAAATTTTGAGATTACCGTTATAGATATAAATAATGATCAGAGCATGGCAGATATACGAGCAAAGGTTTCAAACTTCCCATATTCACAAGAAAATATAGAAAAGCCTTTTAAAATCTTTATAGATCATGCTTTTGAATCTAAAGGCATGTCAGTAGCTGTTGGCACTATGCCCACTGGTAAGATAGGTATTCATTCTGAAGGAGTTATCGCACCAGCTCCATTCACAAAAGATATCTCAATAAATTCTATTCAAATTAATCAAGAAGATTTTCAGTCTGCAGAAGCAGGGGACAGAGTAGGGGTTGCAATAAAAGGAGTGTGGCCTTGGGATTTGCCAAGAGGAGTTGAAATAAGAAAGAAGGGCAGTTTTAAGGATATTAATGAAGGGGATTTAACCGTAGACGTAAGCCCGCTATATAAACAGGAGATAAAAGACGATGTAAAGCTTAATTTAATATTAAACTGGCAGAATTTAGTTATAACATTAAGCAATGTAAAGCATGAAAATAATAAGTTAACTGCGCATTTTGTTGCTGATAAGAATTTTTGCTTTGATGAGAATGATAAGATGATACTCATAAACAAAGATCTTCCAATAAGATTTTTGAGGGTAGTCGGTAAAACTGCAGTAATGTAATTTTTATAATATCTTAATAACTACTTATATCATGTCAAACTTAGACAGAGAAGATGAGATAAGGGTTGATTATAGGACAGGCACAAAAGTAATATTCTCAAGCGTACGAAACAATAAACCTGCCGATTTTTATAACCTTTCAGAGGACAAGTGGGAATCTGATGTTTCCAGGTGCCCATTTGAATATGGGAAGGAAAACCTTAACAAGACGATAAAACTTGTAGGTGGCGATGAGCACTCTTGGAAATTAAAAGTTATAGAAAACAAGTTTCCTATGCTTTCCCCTCAATTTGATTTTGTGCCTGAAAACAGCTTTCTAAAGGAAGAACCTGCTTTCGGTTACTGTGAGGTGGTATTTGAAACGCCTTTACATAATGTAAGGTTTTCACAATTGCAGAAAGAGGATTATCTGCGCTGGTTAGATGCAATAATAGAAAGGGAAGAGGTACTGTACTCAAAAGCTCGGATAAAATATGTGTTTACTTTTAAGAATGAAGGCCCAAGAAGCGGTGCCAGCTTATCTCATGCCCATAGCCAGATAATGGCATTTGAGGAAATTCCAAAAACAATTAGAGAAGAGCAGGCAAAGATAAAGGCGTTTTACGATAAAAATAAAGAGTGTTTGTATGAGTATGCTATTAACTATGAAAGGGAGAGATTTTTGGCTGAAAACGAGAGTTTTATCGCTTTTGCACCCTTTGGATCAAAAATGAGCTCAGAGTCGGTTATCCTACCAAAGAGACATATAAATTATGTAGGCCTTTTGTCAGATCGGGAGAAATCAGATTTTGTAGATATTCTTTCAAAGGTTATAAAGACAAATGATGTTCTCTTCGGCAGGCTTTCCTACAATTTGCTGTTTCACGAGCTTAAGTCTGACAACAGCTTTCATTTTCATGTAGAGGTATACCCTAGGGTAATTACATTTGCAGCAGTAGAATTTATAGGATTTAATACAAATCAGTTGTTTCCTGAGAAATATACTGAGATGTTTAGAGGGGCTCTAAAGTAAATTTATATTATAATTTTCCTCTACATAGCTATATACAAGCTCTCTAAATTCTTTGCTATAAAATTTAAGCGAACTCTTAAATTTCTCAAGGTTCTGTTTTTCAAGGTTGTTTTCTATCCAATGTTCTATTCTGCCAAAGTCTCGGCATTTGTAAATTTTAGAGTCTATAAACAAACCATATGCTTTTTTATTCTCTTTTTTGCATTGTAAGGACATAGCATCGGTTATATTTAGCTCGTTGTCTTTTCCTTTACCAACTTCTTTTAAGTATTTAATGCTGTCTCTATTCAATATGTACACCCCTCCCCACATTACATTATAATTGTCATCAATTCTTTTTGCAGTGTCTAAAATATAGTCATCAGGTTTTTCTATGGCTTCTTCCATTTCTATCAGTATATCATCAAGTTTCTTGCCTATTACAAATCCACTTTTTTTGGCGTCATCCTTTTTAACGCTGTATGCAGAAAACATTGGCCTACCACTGAAATGACTTATTATCGTTTTGAGATAATTATCCCCGTTTGCACTTTCTATAATCAAATCTCCTAGTAGGACTACGTAATCCTGCCCTTTTAATTGGTCCTCCGCAGCAAGTATTGCATCGGCAGTACCTTTTGGTTTTTTTGTTATAGGGTCTTCTTTTTGATATATAATCTCTATGTTTATGTTCTTTAATTCAGGATATTTACTTAGATTTTTCAAGTATTGATTTTGTAGCTTAAAAGATCCATTATTATCCTCGTCTCTTCTAGTTACGACTATAATTTCTTTTATACCTGCCTCTGTAAGACTTTTAATATGGTGATAAATTAGGGGTTTGTCTGCGTAAGGAAGGAATGGCTTCGGGGTGTAGTTGCTAAATGGTTGAAGATGACTGCCATTTCCGGCAGCTAGAATTACGGCTTTGCCGATTCTTTCATCCGCCATAATATAAAAGCTAGATGAAATAAACTTATATTAATACTTATTTTTTAATTTTTGAGCTTAATCAGCCAAGAAGTATATTTTCAGTTATCAAAGCAGGAAGTTTGCTTACCTCTGCTTCATCAAAATCCGTTTCTTTTGTCAATAACTCTCCTATTATTTTTTCAGCTTCCTCTTTAGAAATATTACCTTCGCTTAAATCTTTGCTTACTTCTCTGTATCTTACTGAATCAATCATAGGGAAATTCTCATAGGTTTTTATGTATGCTTGCATCTCCTTTTTGTAATCTTTTCCTTCTTCTAAATTTATTATCTCTTCCCATAGTTTGACTTCTTTATCCGCAGTTTCGTTGCTGTCGGAAGCGTGCACTAAATTTACTCCTTTGGTTGTACCATATCTTCCTCTTATAGACAAAGGATCGGCCTTTTCGCACATTGTCTTTCCCAACAAAGTTCTTACCTTTTCAACTACGTTATCGCCGCTTGCGATTATTACTGCGAGTTCAGTAGATGACATAAAATTTACTAAGTTATCATAAAAGAATTTTCCTTTATGTTCCACATAATGTCTATCTGCTAAGAATTCCTTTTTAGGTTTTAACACCTGGAAAAATTTTATGTCAACTCCGAGTTCTAGTATGCTTTTTAATGCTCTTGCGCCTGAGTATCTTCTTACCATTCCGTCTGGTTTAAGCAATATTAACATTTTTTCCATTTTTTAATTAATTTTTTATACTATAAATAGGTTATATATTGATTTTTAAAAATTAAGGTCTTAGAATATTTTGTAAAAATAATTAGTTAACTTTATTAGTGATAATAACATATTTACTATAATTAACTAGAGGTTAAAACTATGAGATCACCAATATGCGCTTTTTTAGGACATGTAGACGCTGGAAAAACCAGTATAATGGATGCAATAAGAGACACAATGAATGCATATAAGGAAAGCGGAGGCCTTACTCAAAACATTGGTTCAACAGAAGTCCCAACTGACAGAATAAAAGAAATAGCAAGCGATCTTCTTGCTAAATTTAATATAAACATAAAAGTTCCAAGCATACTTTTTATTGATTCTCCAGGCCACGAAGCTTTCGTTACTTTAAGAAAAAGAGGGGCATCAATTGCGGATATAGTAATATTAACTGTAGATATTACAGAAGGTATACAAAATCAAACAATAGAATCAATAGAAATACTGAAATCATATAAGACTCCTTTTCTGATAGCACTTACAAAAATTGATACAATAAGGGGGTTTTATAAGCAAGAAAATAAATCTTTTCTAGAATTTATAACAAAACAGAATCAGGATTATATCCAGAAACTTGATGAAAAGATATACAATCTAATCGCTGATTTTTCAATTTACGGCTTTCAGGCCGAAAGATATGATAGAGTAAAAGAATTCACCAAAGAGATCTCAATAATTCCACTATCCTCAATCAATAGCATCGGGATAAAAGATTTAATAGTAATGATAATAGGGTTAAGTCAAAGGTATTTAGAACTTGACAAGCAGGAATCAAATAGTGCCGCTATCCTAGAGGAAAAAAATGTAAAGGGATTAGGCAAAGTATACGATGCCATAGTTTATTCTGGAAAAATTTCTGTTGGGGATAAAGTAATAGTTCAAGCCCAAGATGGCACAGTTGAAAACAAAATAAAAGGAATTATGCGCCTTATCCCTATGGAAGAGAGCCGGGAAAATTTTGGTAAATACGAAAGCCTGTCTTCAATCGAAGCAACTGCTCCAATAAGACTGATTTTACGTGAGCCCAATGCAATGATAGGCACTTCAATAACTGTATTCTCTTCAGAGGAAGAAAAAAATAAGATAATAGAGGACATAAACGCGGAAAATATCGGTTATAACAACGATGAAAGCAAGGGATTAGTGATTTGCGCTGATTCTATAGGCAGCATAGATGCAATAAGGAATATAGCAAAATCTTTTGGGATAGAAGTTGGAAAAACAAAAATAGGGGAGCCATCTAAAAATGACATAACAACTGCAGGTATAAATGGCGGAGCATTAATGTGTTTTAACGTTCCTATATCTAGACAGACTGAAAGTATGGCAGAAGAATACGGTGTCAAGATAATAAGCGCAAATTCAATATACACACTTTTTGATAGCTATAACGAGTTCGAAAAGGAACTAAAGAATATGAACTTAGAAAAGAAATTAGAAAGGCTGAAATTGCCATCCAAATTTGTTTTCATTAAAGGTAATATATTCCGTAGATCAAGCCCATGTGTTTTTGGCATAGAAGTATTAGAAGGAGAAATACGCCAAAATTACCCAATAATGAATTCTAAAGGGGAAAGAATTGGGAGGATTTTAGATATAGAATCAGATAAGACAAAATTAAGCAGTGCAGTAATTGGAGACAAAGTGGCTATAAGTGTAGATGATGCAGTTTACGGCAGAAATATTATAGAAGGAGAAATACTATACACAGACATAAGCATGTCAGATGTCATGAAATTTGATGATGTGGCAGAGGAACTCACTGCAGACTATAAAGAGGCCTTGTCAGAAATAAGAAGGATAAAGGGAATCTAAGGCCAATTCTTTATGGCTTTTTCATACAG
>JAJZJK010000024.1 GCA_021851145.1 Nanobdellota archaeon | reverse complement strand
TTATATGCATCTAATGGTACTTCATTGCAGAACGTAGGAGTAGACAGTGGTTACTTAGGTAACTTAAAGTTCAATGGAAGCGAATTAGTGTACACCGATCCATTAGGCGAAACACAAATGGTTGGTATAACTGAAAACAAATCGACATTTGCAACTAACATTTCAGCATCTACAAAGAACACAACAGCAAATACCTGGGGAGATTTCGTAAACAACGTTGAGAAAGGTAAGGCAAACATCGCAATACCAGTAGAGAACTACACTGTTGCCTTGGCAGGAGCCCAGACCATAATAGGTCAGCAGAACTACACTATTGGGCAAACAGTTTCATCAGGTAAGCTTTTGGGAGTAAGCGGCGTTTCAACAGTAAATGCTGCGGGTTTGCTTAACAGTAACCCTGATTTGGCAATTATTGACAGTAACTTTACCGGTGCTACAAACAGCGTGCCTGTAATTGTAATGGGAGGACCAGCAATTAACACTCTTGCAGATACTCTGCTTAATGTATCTGCACCTGTATACGGTTCAAAGTTTACCAATTTGACAGGTGTAGGTGCAAACGAAGCTTTGATAGAAATGTTCAACAGCGTGAGCGCTTTCAACAACCAACCAGCACTTTGGGTTGCAGGTTACAGTTCAAGCGGAACCCTTGAAGCTTCAGAAGTACTTGCTGAGTCGTTAGTAGGTCAGCCAGTAGTTAGCTTGACAGGTAATAAGGTAGTCCTTAGTACCTCTTCATCGAGCTATAAGGGCGTTACTGTAGTTAACAGTAGCAGCTAAAAAACCTTACATTAAGAAATAAGTTGGGAGGATTTTCCTCCCTCTTTTTGTTTTTTATATTTATTTTATAGCTTTATAAATTCTGATTTTCTTATTAGCTTGTATACTTATCTATGAAATTGATAATAAAAAAAGAGGAAAAAGAGAAGAAGAAAATAAATAAACAGTTTATAGCTGCAATGCTTTTCTTTGTAATAATAGCAGTTTTAGTCTATTTTATTGCAGTTTCTTTAAATCACATTTCGCAGCAAAACGACATAGCAAAATTAAATGCAGAAGCAGCTGCATACGGTCAACAATTGACGAGTGAGATATCAGCAAATTCTACGGCGTGCACGCAGAACTATTCATTTGCTAATTCAAGCAATGCTAAGATAGGTTGCGGTGCTGTCATCTACTGTTATTATTCATCATCATGTCAGTATAGTGGTCCGCAGTCTTCTAATACAATAAGTTTTCTATGCGATGCTTTTAAGCCAAATAGGGTAATAGCAACCGGAATGTGCTTTAAAGTGTCATTGAGTTGAAAAGATGGTTTCATTAGAGCAGATAGGTATATTGAATTTTAAAAGCTACAATTTAAAGGGTAAATTGTTTGAAAGAGAAGAAGACTTTAAAGTACAGGAAATAGAGGAAGATGGCACTGTACTAAAATTAGAAAGAGAAGAAAAAAGAGAAATACCTGAAGAAAAGAAAGATTACCTATTGTTTACACTTGTAAAACGAGGTATATCAACACCGGAAGCAATAAAGTCAATAGCGAGAAATTTGCATATTAGCTTCAAAAGGATAGCTTACAATGGCAATAAGGACAAAAGGGCATTGACTTCGCAGAGGATCAGCATATTCAAGTTTGATGCGGAAAGATTAAAGCTGGAAAGCGAAAGAATGTTTTTCAGGGATATAGTATACAGCAATGAACCCTGTAAAATAGGAAAATTATATGGAAATCATTTTACTGTCACAGTAAAGAAATTAGAAAATCCTATGCAGCAACTGCAGGAGATAGCAGAAGATGCTGCAAAGGGAATACCAAATTTTTATGGTCCGCAGAGATTCGGCTCTTCATCTTTGAATATTAAGATCTCAAGGAATATAATAAAGAGAGACTTTAAATCAGCCTTTTATACTTTAGTATTTACAGAGAGGGCAGAGTCCCAGTTGAATCAGGAGAAAAGGTCGGAATTACGGGAATTTTTTTCACCGTATCTTGAAGGTAGGGATATAGATCTGGAAAAGGCGAGAGAGATCCTTTCAAGCCTTCCAGGTTTCATGTATTTTGAGAGAGATTCACTGCAATATCTGCTGGTGCATAAAAACGATTACATAGGTGCTATAAGGATGATGCCCAAATACATACGCTTGCTTATAATACAGGCATATCAATATTATATCTTTAATAGGACTTTAAGCAAGCTGCTTGAAGACAAAAAAGTCAATGAATTGGAAGGCAGTATACCTACAGTAGGCTATGATCTGCAATTGAATGATGACATAGTAGGAAAAACGGTAAGAGAAATACTAGAGCAGGAAGGCATAGACAACATGGAAGTATTCAAAATAAACAGCATGCAGGAAGCAAGTTTAAAGTCTTTTATGCATCCCTCATTTTTCGTACCAGAAAACCTTAAGATAAAGGAAGAGGGAGAAAACACGGAAATAACCTTTGATTTGAAAAAGGGATCTTACGCAACAATCCTTTTGATTAAGTTTTTTGGCGTAGAAAACGTTTACAGAGACGGAGAAGCTTAAACATAGTATCACATCCATTGCAAACAGTATTAAATAGCAGAATGTTCAATAATAAAATATGCTATCTTTAAGTGATTTATTTACTTCATCAATAGTATTCGTTCTTTTAGTTCTATCACTCTTCTGGATATTCTACTTTTTTGACATAAACCATGAAATAAAAAAAGAAGGAGAAAATGAGTTAAAACTTAAGGAATTTCCAAGCGTGGCCGTTTTGATACCTACAATATATGAAGGAAAACGGCTTAGAGACACAATAGAAAACGTAAAACAGACAATTTATCCGAACTATAAAATATATGTTGTTTTAAACAAGTCTTCAACAAAGGAAACCATAAAGGCAGCATATACAAAAGGCGTTAAGGTAATAAAAGCCCCATTTGATGGAAAGGCAAGGGTCATGAACTATGCAATAAAGAACTATATAAACGAAAAGCTACTTTTGGTCCTGGATGCGGATACATTTATAGAAAAAGACCTTGTGACCAGGCTGGTTTATCATTTTAAAAACAAGAAGGTGGCTGCAGTAGTGTCTTCAGTAAAGGTTTACAAGCCAAAGAAAGTTGTCGAATATTTGCAGTACTATGAATACCTGCTTTCAATACTTGCAAGAAAAGCTTTGAGCAAGATCGGCGGATTAGTAATAATACACGGTGCAGGCTCGATGTTTAACATAGAGATACTAAAAAAGATAGGGTATTTCGATGACAGCAACTATACAGAGGATATGGAGATAGGGATGCGGATCTTAACTAGTGGCTATAAGGTAGAGAGCTCAGTGAAAGCCTTGTCATATACTGTAACTCCAAATACATTTAGAAAGCTTTTCAAGCAAAGAGTAAGGTGGTTTTCAGGCTTCTTCTTTAACATTTTAAAATACAGAAAAACTGCACTGGATTCAAAGAAGAATGAAATCTGGAAGATAGCCCTGCCTTTCATGCTTACTTCTATTTTCCTGAGTTTTTTTGTTATAATAGGAATAGCATACACAGTAATAGTCTTCTTACTGCCAGTTTACAGTATAATTTCAAATACAAGTATCACGTTTTTTATTAGTTATTTTACTCCGCATTTGTCAATTTTATCACTGAATGCAAGGATTTTTCTGGAGATAACAGGAGCGGCAATTGGAATATTTTCAATAATATACTCATTAACAACTATAGACCATAAATTTAAGGTTGTAAAGGACTTTTTCGGGATACTTGGTTATATGACGTTTTATTCCTTTTTCCTTTCTTTTATATGGTTATATAGTCTCTCTGTGTTAGGAAAGTTTAAGGCTGGTAAACTGATATGGCTTCCAAATATAAGCGATTGACTTTGTCTGTAGTTATAGCATTTGTGATAGTAACAGTCATACTTATTGCAGGGTATTTTTACGATTCCGATAAAATCTCATATTTAAGTAATAATCTGCAGAATTATGAGCAGAATATCAATGAACTTGAGCTTGCCACATTGATTACTACCTCAAACAGCACTTTTTCCTGCAATGTACTTTCAGGAAACTTATACAGCATATCAAATGAACTGCAAAATCTGGGAAAAGAGCTTACAAGCTCAACTTTAGCCAATTCAGAAGTAAGTTATTCTCAATTAAATCAAGAGTACACATATGTAAGGATAGAATACTGGCTTCTAGCAAATAAAATAAATTCAATGTGTGGGTACAAGCTTGCAACTATTATGTTTATCTATCCTGGCAGCGGGGGAACAAATAGCATAGTGGAGGGGGATGAACTTTCATTTTTATCCTCTAAAAATGATTCTTTGGTTGTCAGCGCAATCGACGGCAATCTAAACCTGTCAATTGTCAGTATACTGCTTAAATCCTACAACATAAGCAATTCTTCATTGCCTGCGTTGATAATCGATGACAAATACGTTAAGCAGGGTTTTGTTAATACCTCAGAGATAAAAGACCTTATCTGCAAGTATGGAAGATGCCTAAACTTCAGCAGCTAAACTTTTCTATGGTAAAAAAGAAAGCAATTTCATTAAGGAACAAGTATTTAAAAATTTTAATCCTAAGAAAATATCAGATAATAGAGTTTCTTTCCTTTATGTCCCTTTTTATTTTCTCAGTCCTGGTCTTTGATTATCTTAAAAATTGGGACATGATAGTAAGGATACTAAACGCAAGGCATATCTTTTTTAACGGCTATTACTATGAGCCAATGAGGGCTTTATTTGAGAGCTTTGTAATCGGCTTGTTCTCGTTTATTTCCCAGCTTTATGCAATATACTTGTTTATATTCTTTGCTTCTGTAGTTTTCTTTATTTCAGCTTACTACCTTTCAAGGACGCTTAAAATGAGTTTTCCTTTTCTTTTTATTTTCTTGCTTTCTCCATTCATTTTATTTTACGGCATAAAAAACGGTTCAGATTTGCTGGTTATATCTTTTCTCATAATATATATTGTAGCCATACTCAAAGACAAGCCGGTATTAGCAGGAATATTTTTGTCGCTGGCTTTTGTGTCAAAATCGTATGCATTGCTTTTTTCGCCGTTGCTTCTTTTCTTTTTGTGGAACAAAGACAGGAGAAGTTTATTAAAACTGTTGGTGTCTTTGATTGCCGCAGTTATGGCATTGCTGCCTTACTTCATGTATAACTTTTTTGCGTATGGAAACTTCCTTTATTCAGTAGGTCTGTCTTACCTTTATTTCCACATATTCTCTTCATACATAAGTTTAAGCCTTTCAATAAGCCACTTAAGAAACATTCCTTTAATTGGTTTTATAGAGATAATCTTCCCTGCAGCATTGCTTATTTTCTTTTTTGAAAGCGAAAGAAAATATTTTATAAGCAGAGTAAAGAAACATAAAAAAGAATACGCAATGATAATTTCAGCCTGCGTTCTTTCTTTTTTGGTCTATTTCTCTGTATCAAATCTTCTTTCAGAAACGGGTCTGTCAATATTCAGGTTCATGCTCCCTCTGTCAATTTTCATGTATGTTCTTGTGTTTTCATTCTTCAGGGACAAAGACCTTAAATTCGTTTATCTTTTTTTCGTTGTTTCATTTGCAATAGCCGTTTTATTGCTGGGTATAAGCAGTTTATCCGCTTTTCATCTAGCATATGCAAGATCTGCAGTGTCACTATTTACGTCAGTGTATAATCCAAGTACGTGCACAGTGTCATCTAATGAATGGGTTTATCTTGATTACCTTGGCTTGAAAGCCGTTCCGCCGCTTTCTTCATATAAAAATTATACTGGAGCTATACTGAATTTTGGCAGTGTAAACACCACACTTCCGCTCGTAAAAAAACAGGGGAATGTCTATCTCTATGGTTATAATACCTGCAGTGTTTACCCATCTTTAAACGAGTCAAGAGCGTATTATCTAATAAATTCAGAAAAGATACCCAACAATGCATGCTACTGGCTTTTTGGGATAAATCCGAAAATAGCATTGGGCTATAATGCATGCATGTCATTAAACAATGCTTTTGCTGATATCTTCCATTAATCGTGATTAAAGCTAAAATCATTTGAATGTTTTCATTATTGACAGACAGGAAGACAAAACAAAGCCATCCTTGATTTTTTCATTAAGAAAATAACACCCTATGCTGTTGTTTTCTTTTGAGATATTTATGTAATAATTAACACCATATTGAAAATCTATTACTGGAGTAAAAATGCATTTACTGCTGGAGATGCCGGATGTATAAAGGTAAACTCCGCCGCTTTCATTCCAAAGCGTGTAGTTCCCAGGCAGTTTACCGAATGAGATTAAAGGGTACTCAGAGTAATTCAAACCCCTGATATAAGTTGCGCTTATACCGTAATAATCCAAGTATACCCAGTCATTTGACTGAACAGTGCAGTTGTCTGTTCCATATTTTTGTAGAAGAAGCTGTTTTGCAGAATTAACTTCATTGCTTATCGTGTGAACGTTAAAATTCTGCGATAATAGTATATGATATGCTATTATTAAAGAGATGGCAAAGAAAATCACTGCAATAAGAAGCATCTCTTTTTTTGTAAGCAAAGACAGTGCTAGAGTAACAGAAATGGTTACAAGCAGGAAGAATCTGTAATACCCCAAGCCGTGAACGTAAAGACCGCTGGCTAAAAAGTATACCAAGAACGCAAGGAAGATAAGCATAGCAAGGATTGAAAACTCCCTTTTCTTTCTTTTAATCGTTTGCATTATTTTCCTGTTGAAAATAATCACTATAGCTATTATGGGCAATACAGAAAGAAGCTCATAAAAGCCATAGTAAAAGTAGTTGTATGCGGGAACTTGGAAAGAACTTATCGATGGTGAGTTTTTTGCAAACGACATCAAGAAAGTGAAAATAGGGTCATGGTATAAAATAATATTGTAAGCAAAGAATGGGGTCAATGCTAGCATAGTGAAAAATAAAAACAATACGATTCTTTTTGCAGAGTCAATATACTTTCTGTCAATTAAAAAAAGTGTAATGGGGAGCATAAAAAGGCTGTCATATTTCGATACGAATGCCAAGGCAAGGAAAACCCCTGCGATTGGCTTTTTCAGCTTTACAAATGAGATAAAGAATATGATAAAAGAGTACATTGGTAATTCCGAGCCGTTCTTTATTGCGTAAAAAAGAAAGAAGGGGTTCAGCAGTATGCTGAGAAGGATAGCGTATTCAACTTCAAAAGACCTGGAAAAGAAATAAACGGCTAAGAAAAATAAAAAAGTAAAGAATATTATAAATGCAAAAACAGAATAGCTGCCGAATAAAAACGAAAATATGCCTATAAAGAAACTCTCAAGAAGAGCTCTCTGCGGTTCAAAATAGTTACCGTTATGAAACAGGTAATTAGAATTCAGTATCCTTACAAGCATATCCCAGTTTCTAAGCAGATCAAATTGTATAGAAA
>JAJZJK010000023.1 GCA_021851145.1 Nanobdellota archaeon | reverse complement strand
AGGAAGGTTATCCTGCATATCTTGGAAGAAGGATAGGTGAATTCTATGAAAGAGCAGGTAGAGCAAGGATATTAAGCGGAAAAATAGGTGCAGCAACACTAATAGGGGCAGTTTCTCCGCCTGGCGGAGATATATCAGAACCTGTTTCACAGAATACTCTTAGGGTTACGAGAGTCTTTTGGGCTTTAGATGCATCACTTGCTAATGCAAGACATTTTCCATCAATTAACTGGCTTAACAGTTACTCACTTTATACAGATGAGCTAGATCAATGGTACAGAAAAAACATTGCACAGGATTGGCCAGAACTCAGAGATAAATCAATAGCTACATTACAGAAGGAAGCTGAAATAAATGAGATTGTACAGCTTGTCGGTTACGATGCACTACCAGAATCAGACAAACTTACATTAGACATTGCAAAAATGCTGAGAGAGGATTACCTTCAACAAAATGCTTTCGATGAAACCGATACTTATGCATCAGTAAGTAAACAGTATAAGATGCTAAAAGTTATAAATGAAGTATTTGATGCTGAGAAAGCTGCTCTTAATAGAAATGTACCAATTGAAAAACTGCAATCAATACAAATAAAACCAAAAATAGCAAGATTAAGATATACTAAAGAAGAAGAAATTGATGATAAATTAAAGGAAATAGAAAAAGACATAGAAGAAATAAAAAAGATGAGCATGGAAAGATAATATGGAAGAGATAGAATACAAAACAATTGAAAAAGTAACTAACGTTTTACTCTTTGTTAAAAGCGTAAAGAATGCAGGTTACAACGAGCAGGTCGAAATAGAGCTTGAAAACGGGAAAAAAGTAAGTGGCCAAGTTCTTGCAACAAATGAAGATGTAACTATAATACAGGTATTCGGTGAAACAACAGGAATGAACACACAAACTACAAAAGTCAGATTCAAAGGAACAACTTTCAAAATGCCAGTCAGTATGGATATAGTTGGTAGAGTATTCGATGGATTAGGAAGACCAAGAGATGGCGGCATACCTATATTTAGCGATGAAAAGATGGACATAAATGGAAGTCCAATAAATCCATATGCAAGAGAAGAACCTTCAGAGTTTGTACAAACAGGTATATCTTCAATAGACTGTATGAACACACTAGTAAGAGGTCAAAAACTTCCAATATTTTCGGGTTCTGGTCTTGCGCATAATAAGCTTGCTGCACAAATAGTAAAGCAGGCAAAGATACTTACAGAAAAACAGAATTTCTACGTAGTTTTTGGGGGTATAGGAATAAACAGTGAGGATGCAAACTTTTTCATAAATGAATTCCAGAATAGTGGCGCACTTGAAAGATCAGTGATATTTCTTAATCTTGCTGCAGAACCTTCAATGGAAAGAGTTATTCTTCCAAGACTTGCATTAACAGCCGCGGAATATCTAGCATATGAAAAGAATGCACATGTAATTGTTATACTTACAGATATAACAAATTATGCAGAAGCCCTGCGTGAAATCTCTGCAGCAAGAGATGAGGTACCTGGAAGAAGAGGTTATCCGGGATATATGTATACAGACCTTGCAAGCCTTTTTGAAAGAGCTGGAAAAGTTAAGGGAAAGGAAGGATCAATAACACAATTACCAATACTTACAATGCCAAGCGATGATATAACACATCCAATACCTGATTTAACAGGCTACATTACAGAAGGACAGATAGTACTAAGCAGAGCATTAGACAAAAGTGGAATTTATCCTGGTGTTGATGTTCTTCTTTCATTGTCAAGGCTTATGAACCAAGGAATTGGAAAAGATTCAACGAGAGAAGATCACAGAAACGTTTCTGATCAGTTGTATGCAGCATACGCAAAAGGAAAAGAACTTAGAAGTCTAACAGAAATAGTAGGTGAAGATGCATTGAGCAAGATAGACAAGCAATATCTGCATTTTGCCGAAGAATTTGAGAATAAGTTCATAAAACAAGGATTCAATGAAGATAGGAGCATAAATGAGACTTTAGACCTTGGCTGGGAGCTTTTAAGTAGTATAGATAAAAATGAAATGAAAAGAATAAAACCAGAATTTATAGAAAAATACGGCAAATGGAAACAATAAGAGTAACAAGAAGAGAATTAATCGAAACAAAGAGAAAGATAAAAACCGCAGAAAGAGGTTTACAGCTTCTAAAAATGAAAAGGTCCTCTTTAATACTAGAATTTTTTGAGCTGGCAAAGCAAGTACAAAGCATGAAAACAGACCTTAAGAAATTTATGGACAAAAGCAGAGAAAGCATAGAAATAGCAGAAGCCTTAAGCGGCAGAATAACCATAGAAAGAGTAGCACAAGAACAGAGTGAAAAGCTTGCAAGTCTAAAAGCAAGAAATGTCATGGGTTTGCTAATACCAAATATAAATATGAATGAAACCATCGATGTACTTAGCAAAAGTGATAGCTTAACTATACCTACGCCTGTTTACGATGCAAAAAACATGTATTCCTCATTTCTTTCAATGCTTATAGAAATTGCTGAGAAAGAAACTGCAATGAGAAATCTACTAAATGAGATATACAAATTAAACAGAAGAACAAATTCAATAGAGAACGTAATAATGCCGAGATGGAACGCAAAAATAAAATATATAAAACAAAGTTTAGATGATATGGAAAGGGACAGACTAGTATCAATTAAATTCATAAAAAGGTTACACAGCTAATGGAATCGCTAGAAACTCTACAAAAAATAAGAGAGATAGAAGATCTGTCTGCAAAGAAAATAGAACAGGCAGAAGAAAAAGCAAGAAAATTAATAGAAGAAACAGAAAAGGAAAATGGGGAAAAGATAAAAAAAGCTCAGAAAGAAGCAAATGAAACGATTAACAGCTCAATAGAAAAAGTAGAAAAAGAAACAGAAAAACTTAGAGAAGAATCATTAAAGGAAGCAAACCAAAAAGCAGCTAGTATAAAACCACTTGATGAGAAAGAAATGCTTAGTATATTTGAAGATGTTTTGAAGGAGGAATTTAAACTATAATGTTTCTGCCAAGTAAAATAGAAAAAATAAGATTGATACTGCCTAAAATCTATTATGACAAGGCCATTACATTACTCGGAGAACTTGGATTCCTACAAATAGAAGTACTAGAAAGCGAAAGCAAGAAAATCCTAAAAGACTTTAAAGAAATTGAATTCGACAAAATAAACAGATATGGCCAAAAAATAAGAAGTCTAGAAAATAATTTAATAAAACAGAAAATTACGAACGTAGATATAAAAAATCTTCAACAGGTTTTTCACGAAGCAGATAAAATAAAGATATACGAAGAAGTAAACGAAATAAAAAAAGAGGAAGAAAAAATAGATGCAAGCATTAAAGAAAGCGATTCTATAATTGACATTGTAAATCTGATGAAAGGTTTTAAATATGATTTTAAGATATTAAGTGGCACAAGAATAGATTCTTTTCTTATGCAAAAAAGTAAGGATAACAATGACTTTGTAGCATTAATAAGAAAAGAAATAGAATGCGAATGTATAGAACTTGAAAATGCTTACATATTTACAATAGAAAAACACAACAAGGAAAAGCTTGTTAACTTAGCAAATAAAGAAGAGATAAATTTGATAAAGATACCTGAAATGAAGGGTAAAATCGAGGAAATAACAGAATTGGAGCAAATCAATATAAAAAAGAATAAAGAAAGATTTTCAGAATTAAACAAAAAACTAGAAAGGCTGTCAAAGAAATATTATAGTACTGTAGCCAATCTTAAGGAATATCTTGATATAGAGACAAAAAAGACTTCTATAATTCCAAAAATAGGTTCAACAGATTATATGACAGTAATTGAAGGATGGATAGAAAGCAAGAAAATACCTGTATTAGATGAGAATCTAAATAAATTAACGGGAGAACAGTTCATTCTAGAAAGAATAAATACCAAAGATGAACCCCCAACAAAGATGGAAAACCCTGTTTCTTTTAAGCTATATGAATTTTTTATACGATTTTATTCCATACCAAAAAGCAATGAGATTGATCCTACGATATTCTTTGGTATAGCTTTTCCAATATTCTTTGGACTAATGGTTGGAGACGCAGGTTATGGTGCAACTTTTCTGTTACTTAGCTTCTGGCTCATCCATAGAATAAAACATCCTCCAAAAAAAAGCCACATACCTAGAAAACTTGCAAAATTTGTAAAGACAATAATAAGTAAAAATAGCCTGATGATGATAATGAAAGCAATAATACCCGGATCTATAATAGCTGTTGCTTTAGGAGTTATATTTAATGAATACTTCGGATTTTCTTTACCTTACACCCCGCTATTTAATGTTACTAAAAGTGTTTCTACCTTGCTCTTGATTTCTGGATGGATAGGAGTGGCAATGGTATCATTTGGATTTATATTAGGAGCTCTTAACGCTTTATACAATAAAAAAATAAAGAAAGCTATTGGTAGAGTAGGTTGGCTTTTAGTTGCATGGGGGATTGTAATAGTAGGTTTAGCAGTCCTTCACAGGGAGAACATAGGCTTCTCTAACTTAGAAGCTGTTGGCAGTTATGCTGCAATAATAGTAGGGATTATTTTAGTGCTTAGGTCGGAAGGAACGCAGTCTTTGATGGAAATTCCATCAGTAATAAGCCATATACTGTCATACACTAGGCTTGTAGGTATACTTCTTGCTTCCGTTATTCTTGCACAGGTTATAAATTTGATATTCGTTTCCAGTTTAAAAGATTCCATACCTTTTATTATAGGAGGAATTATAATTTTAGTATTTGGCCAGCTATTCAATATAGTAATCGCATTGTTCGAAGGCGGAATACAGGGAGCAAGGCTTATCTATGTAGAATTCTTTTCTAAGTTCTTTGAAGGAAACGGAAACATTTTCAAGCCATTCAAAATAGATAGACAGAATACTGCGAATGTTTATGTTAAAGACATAAAGAAAGATTAATTATTTTAGAATTTTATACTACCTCTATAATAATATTTGATATGAATACTTTTAGACTTGTATATAGTATTATACTATCTTTCTAATGGAATACTGAAAATATTAAATGATAGCTTAGTACTCTACAAACCTAGCCCTGACCGGATTTGAACCGGTGTCTAGGGCTCCAAAGGCCCTCGTGCTTGGCCGCTACACTACAGGGCTATAACATAAGATTATAAAAGCCTTCAAATATAAAACTTAAATATACTAAAAAACAGAGATTTAAATGCTATTAGAGATATTGCTTTCTGCGATAGTTGCAGCAATTGCCACATTTATAAGTGGTAAGTTTATAATTCCTTTACTTATAAGAGCAGGATTAGTAGCACAGGATATAAACAAGCAAAAAAGACCAATTCTTCCTTCAAGTGGTGGTTTCCTTTTAATTATAGGATTATTCGCAGGAATAATGTCACTAATAGCTGCTTATAATTATGTAATAAAAGCAGATTTGAACCCTGAAGCTCTTCTTCTTGGCTTATCATCAATAATAATAATCTCATTGATAGGATTTGTAGATGACCTATCTGGTGGAAAGATAAGAACTTCAATGACTGACATAAAAAGGATGGCAAAGAATTATTCAGTTTTCAATGGAGGCATTAAACAGTGGCAGAAACCTATTCTTACCTTAATAGGAGCAGTACCATTGATGGTTTTGTTTTTTGGTAGCAAAGTGTATTTTCCAGGAATAGGAGATATTATCATTAATCCTATAATATATATAGTAATTTTAATTCCTCTTGGAGTTGTATTTGCATCAAATGCTTATAATATGTTAGAAGGCCTTAATGGTATTGCAATACAGATGGGCTTAGTATTATTTGCAGCTTTTTCTATATTCTCTTTCCATCTGCAAAATTATGATGGTTTTGCACTTTCTGCTATTATGTTTTCAGTTTTACTTGGTTACCTTTATTATGGGAAATACCCTGCTAAGATAATACCAGGAGATAGCCTTACATACCTAATAGGTGGGGCAGTTGCAGTGGTTGCGATAATAGGAGATATGCAACTATTTGCGATATTTATAATGATACCTTGGATAATAGAATTTATTTTAAAATCCAAAAAAAGGTTCCATGCAAGTTCCTGGGGGATAATCCACAAGGACGGAACATTATCATCACCTTATGGAAACAAAATTTATTCTCTAACACATATTTTTTTAAGGAAAGGAAAATACAAAGAATGGCAGATAGCACTTATACTTACTTTAATTGAAGTGGTAATATCTTCAGTAGGTCTTATTATATTCTGGTAAAAATACTGAAGTTATTATACAATTATTTCAGATAATAAAATAAACCTCAAAAATTAAGCTACACTGCCGAAAGTCACGGAAGGCATTACTCCGTTTGGTGGATAAGCACGAAGACGCATATATTGTACGATTAGAATCTGAGTTTCCTGATTATTTCCACCTATTCCTATTTGTTGCGTTGTTGATGGTATATGTGCTGTAATATCTATCGGGCTTGCATAATCAAATAAAATAGTTGCACTGGAACTATTGGGCCAATATACGCTTACTATTTTTGACGAAGGTTGTATTCCGCTATTGACATTACCCTGTGTTCCGCCAGTCACACTCAATGCATACCAATTGTTAGGTGTCCCCCCAATGATTCCAGCCCCTACCCCATAATCAGACGTTGATGCACCTGACAAACCACCCGGACCGCTCATGTATCCCGCTCCCAGGGTATAACTATTTACTGCTGTATTTGTAATACTGCCGTAAAAATCCAGTATTGAATTAGGATCCAAGCCATAGGTGTTCGCCGAAGTAAGAAGTGTTCCCACTCCAGTACTCTGTTCAACAGTAACACCGTTATTTTGCACTATTCCTACGCCAGACAGCACCCATCCACTCGGAGTGGCAGTCCCCGCAAAATTCTCATAATAATTGAATACATTAGCACCATCATCGTATTCTGCGTAATTTGAACAGCTTGATGTTGGAGTTGAACCGCATGGTATCTGAGGAGCTTCACCATCGTTTACTGTATTGAATAGATTGGTTGATGTTGGAGCAAAGCCTACATAGACTGTTTCAGAAGAGGCTGCTGGTATTTCTGCTATCTTAATCCACCATATGGCATATCCTTTCGTAGTATTATAGGATTCTAGCCAAGAAGGTATTACTGTTCCGTTGTAATAGAAAAACTCCACATTCTGACCGAAATTGCCTGTTGATATGCTTGTCCACCCGTTATCTGAGGATGTGAAATTAACCATCTGCTGGAATGGATTAGGAGTTGCTGATGACTGTGTATTTGTGATTGTTATTGGTTCATAACTTGTTAAAACTGAAGGTTTTCCTGATATTGATGTTCCTGCTATTGTACCTGTTGTATTTACTGTCTGCAAGCCTAATGTTCCGGCTGTATAGCTGTACTGTATCTTTGCCGAAAAGGAATAATGGACTTTTGCTGCTGTACAGGCTACATTCGGTATTATAATTGTAGTGGACTGGCCGCTTTTCAATGTTACTGGATTTGTTAACGTATAACCTGCTGTTGTTGTATTAGCACCTGTTGCTGATGTTAGAAATACCTTGTTTATTGTTATTGAATTTGCATTATTTGGTATTGGACCTGCCAATACTGCTATTTTGTATCCTATGTTATTGCATAAGCTTGATGATACTGTAAATGGTGAAAATCCAGAGCTTGTGAAAGTTACACTTGAACTTGGATTGAAGATACCCATTGAATAGAGGATTACTGCTACTATTACTATTATTAAGATGGCCCAGCCATAGGTCATCATATATTCCAAAGCGGACTGTGATCTTTTGCCTTTTGTTAAAAGAGTTAAGTGCTTAGTTGTGTGTGTGTGTGTGTGTGAATATATATAAGAAGAATGCTCTTGCTTTGCTTCTTCCTTGCTTTCTTCCCTTATTTTATTATTGAATGCTTTAAATGGCATATTATTTGATGGAAAGTAAAGGATATAAATATTTCTTATAGTAATTAAAAGACTTTTATAGGGTTATCTAAAATACTGGAAAGAGTTAAATTTAAACAAAATCTAATTAAAAT
>JAJZJK010000022.1 GCA_021851145.1 Nanobdellota archaeon | reverse complement strand
TATAGAATAAAATCCCCCATACATATCATTAAAGGATTTCTTGTTGCCCGGAGGGTAAACATATTCGCCGCCGCTAGATATTTCTCTGCTTTCATATTTTCTTTGGAATAGGGCCCTTTCTATCTTTTCGTCTTTTAAAAGTATAACATTGCCCTTTGAGAACATCTCTATCAGCAGTTTATTACTGTCAGTTTTTACTTCCAAGATCCTGTCAGAGTTGTGCATGCTGATTGAAAATCTCTTTCCCTTAAGTGCGTTTTTTACCAGTGTAGTAAAACCAAAATCTATTGTTTCTTCAGGTTTTTCATCAGCTATGCAGAAATAGTGTCCAGGGACTATTTTAAGCCAGTATTCCTTACCTTTGTATATAAGAAAATAGAATTCATTTTTCCCGCTTTTTACATTTCTTATAAATCCGCCATTTATATCGCTAAATTCATCAAGTAATTTGTATATGTCCAAGGACGTTAAACTTTGCATGTTCACTGACTAAAATTAGACTGTATTGCCGTCTTAATGCTTTCTATCTCACTCTCAAAAGCTGTTTTTCTTTGTGTGGTAACTTCTTCATTCATCTTATCATATACGGGCCTTACAAGCTTTGAAACGCCCTTTGTCCATTTGTTAAGATAATCTACTAATATATCAGAGACCAACTGCACCTGTACAGTTCCTGTTTTCGCCTTTACCTGTTTTCCTTCCTTCATGGCCATTGTTTCCTGTAAGTTTCTATAATCCAAATTTACAGTGATGCGGTAAGCCATATAATCATCTATTACTTTCATTGCAATCCATTTTATTACATAGTTTGCGCCTGAGAACTGTACATAATTTGTTTCTTTTACAGAATAGCCTGCAGAAACCAGCAGGTCCCTCAAAAAGTTATAAAACTTTTGATCGTCTATTATCCCCTGATACTGGACAGTTGTATTGCCCATTGGTATTATTTCCATATTTTAATTAGATTTTGTTTAAATTTAACTCTTTCCTGCATTTTTACCAGAATATAACTAAACCTGCTCCAGCTATAATTACCTCAATAAATGTTAGCATAAGCGCTATCTGCCATTCATTGTACTTGCCTTTTCTCAAAAATACATGTGTAAGTGAGTATATCTTATTCCCATAAGGGGATGAAAGAGTTCCGTCTTTATGTATTAGGCCCCATGAGCTTGCATGGAACCTTTTTCTGGCTTTCAATATAAATTCTATTATCCAAGGTATCATTAAAAACACAGCAAACAATTGCATATCCCCTATTATAGCAACAACTGCAACTGCTCCTCCGATAAGGTATGTCAAGCTATCCCCGGGTATTATTTTGGCAGGGTATTTTCCATAGTACAGGTAACCAAGTAAAACAGCAAACATTATAGAAGAAAGTGCTAGTCCGTCATAATTTTGTAGGTGAAAAGAAAGTATGGAAAATGCAGCGAATAGGACTAGCCCCATTTGTATTGCAATGCCATTTAGCCCTTCTAGCATGTTATAAGCATTGGATGCAAATACAACGCCAATGGGAATTAGGATTACTATATATATTATAGGGTTAATGACAATATCTCCTATACCTGGAAAGTATACAGTATTGCCAAAAAATAGGACCATCAATGGGACTGCGCCTATTAATGTAAGCAACGGCTTCTGCCATTGTCTTATCCCCCCATTGAAAATTGAATAATTTTTAGCCATCCTTTTTATGTCGGCCATTGATGTTCTTATCTTTCCACCAGATAAGTCATCTACAAATCCGATTAATGAGATTATTATTATTGAGGATAAACCAAGAAGTAAGGCTTCCGGATTTAGATTTGCCTTTATTATATAATTATAAGCTGCTATTAAAGACATTACTCCAGCAAATAATCCTATTATGAGGAGAAAACCGCCGCTTGAAGGGAGTATTGGCCGTTTATTCTTGTTTATATCTTGGGCAACTAGCCCTGCCCTTATCAATAAAGGAATTATGAACTTGCCACTAATAAATGTAGCAATTGCGGCCACTATTGCAGAAAGCAGTATTTCCAATAACATTTAAATCTCTGGGATTTAGTATATTTAAGTTTTATATCTACAGTTTTTATAAGTTTATGTTATAGCCCTGTAGTGTAGCGGCCAAGCACGAGGGCCTTTGGAGCCCTAGACACCGGTTCAAATCCGGTCAGGGCTATTTTTTTCATTAAATTATATATACTTCTTAGTTTCTTTAATAATCATGAAAGTGAATAGCTTAGAAGAGAATTTAAAAACAACACCTTTATGTGATGGTTCAATATCCAAGATTGATAAAATAAAGAAACCTCTGTTGCAATTGTATTCTACTGTAAAAATGCATCTTGATCCAGCTTATCAAGCTGCAGAAGCATTAGTATTAAATGGGCAAATAAATTACCGTAATTTAGAGCACTTAACCTATGTGTCTGAAGGAAAAGGAGCTGGTACAACTTATACTAAAAAAGTTCTGTACTATGCAAAGAAGATTCTGACAGACGATGCCGAATATAACAATACTCGGTAAAAAGTTCTAATACCTAACAATGGTTCTTTTTACTTTTTTTATAGCAGTTTATTAGTAATAGTATAAACACTAAAAATCAATTCTTCTTCGCGTTTTTAACGTAGACATTTGAAGTGTTTTTTCTTTCTATCTTAAATGGTTTAAACAAGTTACCATTTCCATCAAAGAACTTAGAAAAGAATTCAACATAAATAAGCCTTGCTCCCTGTATGCCTCCTTCAAATAATGCAATAACTATGTTGAAAAGCTGGCCGAAGACTAGAATTATAACCCCTCCAATAATATAAGGTATGGAACTGCTTAAGCTTGAAACAAATATCAAGTTTATCACTTGTGCAAGAATTACAGAAGCAAGAAGTATACCCACAAGCCTAGTATACGAAAGTATGTGGCTTATAACTGAAGGGATCTCCATTAAAGACTGCATTCCTTCAGATCTGAGCACTAATATAATACCAATTACTATTGCAACATAACTGCCTACTGCCTCTAGATTAGAGAATCCAATGCTTTCCTTGTGTAACACGGCTAATCCTACTATTACAATACCCCAAGCTACTAAAAGCCAGCCTACTCTACCAATTGCCTTCTTGACTTTTTTATTGTATAAAGCATTAAGTGCTCCAAGTACAAAGCCAAATGAAACCATTGCTACGCCTATCCAACCTGAAATTAAAAGCAATGTAGAAACGTTTTTTGTAACATTAAATAACGGAGAGTAAGGTAATGCAAAGCCAAAGTACTCATTAAATATTATTCCAAGTGCAATGGCTATTATAGATCCAGGTATTATAGCTTTCATTATCATTACCAAGCTATTTTTACTTATTATCGTCTTAACAAATTTTGCAAGTTTTCTAGGGATATGGCTTTTTTTAGGAGGGTGTTTTACTCTGTGTATAATCCAAAAGCTAAGCAAAAGGAATGTTGCACCATAGCCGGCATCTCCAACCATTAAACCAAAAAATATTGGGAAGGCTATCCCGAAGAATATGGTTGGGTCAATTTCGCTGCTTTTTGGTATTGAATAAAATTTTATAAAGAATTCATAAAGCTTAAAAGAAACAGGGTTTTCCATTTTTGTCGGAGGTTCTTCATCTGTCTTTATCTTTTCAAGTATGAATCTATTAGAAGCTAATTCATTCATGCTTTCCTCTAAAAAAGATATCTTTTTACTTTCAATCCAGCCTTCAATTACGGTAATGTAATCAGTAGAGCCGACTTTCGGTATTATGGCGCTTTTTTTAACTTCTATATCCAAGTATTCTTTAAGATTAGCAACAATTGGATAGTACTTTTTCGATAACTTTTCTAACTTATTGTTTATAATTGAAAGTTTCTCTTTTTCTTTTTTTAGGTTAGTCTCTTGTAAACTAATTATTTCCTCTATTTTTCCCTCTATATCTGGTATTTTTATTAAATTTACTTCTTCTTTATTAGCTAGATTGGCTAGCTTCTCCTTGTTGTGTTTTTCTATTGTAAATAAGTACACCTTTTCTAATTCATTAAATTCACAATCTATCTCCTTTTTTGCAGTTTCAATAAACTGGCCGTCTTCTTTAGTTTTTTTAATTATAAATGATTCTACCCTATTTCCATTTAATATCTTTAAGTCATATTTAAAATCCCTCATTAAATTTACTATTTCCAGAACAGAATTGCTTTCCTTTATACTTGCGTTGATTTTCTCTTCCTCTTTTTTTATTTCGTTTACTTCTTCATATATTTTTACCTTATCAGCTTCATGAAAAACTTGTTGAAGATCTTTTATATCTATATTCTTAGTTTTTTGTTTTATTAAGTTACTTTCCAAGCTTCTTATTTTTTGGCTGTATCTATTTATTTTGTCATATTCTATCTCTTTAAAGTCTTTTAAAATCTTTTTACTTTCACTTTCCAGCACTTCTATCTGAAGAAAACCTAATTCTCCAAGTAAGGTTATTGCCTTATCATAGTAGATTTTAGGCAGAATCAATCTTACTTTTTCTATTTTACTTGGCAGGAACATTATAATTTAAATTCCTCCTTTACAACCTCATTAAATATAGTTAACATCTGGCTTTCATCAAGGGGTTTTATGTTAGCAGCTTTCTTATCTGCGGATTTTATTGCTTCATCTTTTTTAACTGCTACTTCTTTTTCTATC
Organism: Nanobdellota archaeon; assembly: GCA_021851145.1. Classification (GTDB taxonomy): domain Archaea; phylum Nanobdellota; class Nanobdellia; order Parvarchaeales; family Parvarchaeaceae; genus Parvarchaeum. Next base: position 3,982 of record JAJZJK010000022.1, on the reverse strand, counting down.
TTTTCAATTGCATTATTTAGTATATTATTCGCTTCTTTTTCAGCCTTTTTTATTTTTTCTTCGTTTGACTTTTCTGCGTCTTCTAGTATTTTTTTTGCTTTCTCTTCCGCTTGTGCTATTTTTTTAGAAGATAAATCCTCTATTTCGCGTATTTTCTGTAAAGTTTCAAGTGATTCCATGTCAGTTATGTAGTTTTTTAATAAATTTAATAGATACTAATCTATCTCTCTCCATATCATCAAGACTTTGTTTGATGTATTTTATCTTAGCTTCCCACCTGGGTATTATTATGTTTTCTATTGAATTAGTCCTTCTGTTTAGTTTGTATACTTCATTAAGCAGATTTCTCATTGCTGTTTCTTTTTCAGCGATCTCTATAAGCATAGAAAGAAATGATGAATACATGCTCTTTGCATCGTAAACCGGAGTCGGTATAGTCAAACTATCACTTTCACTCATAACATCAATGTTTTCATTGACGTTTATATTAGGTATAACCAACCCCATTACGTTTCTAGCCTTTAAGCTTGCCATCTTCTCGCTTTGTTCCTGTGCTACTCTCTCTATTGTTATACGACCGCTAAGAGCTTCAGCAATTTCCAAGCTTTCACGACTTTTATCCATAAATTTTTTAAGGTTTGTTTTCATGCTTTGTACCTGTTTTGCAAGTTCAAAGAATTCAAGAATAAGCGAAGACCTTTTCATCTTTAGTAACTGCAATCCTCTGCCTGCAGTTTTAATTTTTCTCTTGGTCTCTATTAATTCCCTTCTCGTTACTCTTATGTTTGTTTCCATTTACCGTATTTTTCTATGAACTCAGGTTTTATTCTTTTCATTTCATCTTTGTCTATCATGCTTAACAGTTCCCATCCAAGGTCAAGTGTCTCATTTATGCTTCTGTCTTCGTTGAATTCCTGTTTTATGAATCTGTTTTCGAATTCTTCTGCAAAATGTAAGTACTGTTTGTCTGTTTTGCTTAAAGCGTCTTCACCAACTATTTCTGTTAAGCTTCTAAGCTCCTTTCCCTTTGCATATGCAGCATACAGCTGATCCGAAACGTTTCTATGGTCCTCTCTGGTAGAGTTTTTTCCAATTCCTTGGTTCATTAATCTTGAAAGCGAAAGTAAAACATCTACCTCTGGATATATGCCGCTTTTATCTAAAGCCCTGCTTAAAACTATCTGTCCCTCCGTAATGTAACCTGTTAGGTCTGGGATAGGGTGTGTTATATCGTCACTTGGCATTGTAAGTATTGGTAACTGTGTAACGGAACCTTCTTTACCCTTTACTTTACCTGCTCTTTCAAAAAGGCTTGCTAAGTCAGTGTACATGTACCCTGGATAACCTCTTCTTCCAGGAACTTCATCTCTTGCGGCAGATATCTCACGAAGTGCTTCTGCGTAGTTAGTCATATCTGTAAGTATAACTATAACATGTGCTCCTTTTTCGTATGCAAGATATTCTGCAGCAGTTAATGCAAGTCTTGGCAGTATAACTCTCTCCATTGACGGGTCCGCAGCTAAATTTAAAAATATAACCGATCTTTCTAATGCACCACTATTCTGAAATTCGTTTATGAAGAAGTTTGCATCTTCACTGTTTATTCCTATTCCTCCAAAAACTACATAAAAGTTTTGTTTTTCGGCAAGTATCTTTGCCTGCTTTACTATTTGTGCAGCAAGTTTATTGTGAGAAAGACCAGAACCGGAAAAAATAGGAAGTTTTTGTCCCCTAACTAAAGTGTTCATGCAATCTATAGAGGATATCCCAGTCTGTACAAATTCTGAAGGTTCTTCCCTAGCATAAGGGTTTATCGGGTTTCCGTTTATATCCATCTTCTCATCACTGAATACAGGTATGCCACCATCTCTTGGTCTGCCAAGCCCGTCAAATACCCTTCCAACCATGTCCATGCTGACTGGCATCTTAAAAGTAGTACCTTTAAACTTTACTTTAGTTCCTCTGGTGTTCATTCCAGTTGTTTCTCCGAATGCTTGTATTATTGTAACTTCTTCATTAGTCGCAAGGACCTGCCCGCTTATTTTTTTGCCATTTTCGAGCTCTATCTCTACCTGTTCATTGTAAGCTGCGTTTTTTACGTCCTTTACAAAGAGTAAAACATTGGTTACTTTCTCAATTGTTTTATATTCTATTTCTTCCATTTTATTTCTCCACATTAATCTTTTTTATTTCTTCTATGTCCTTTTCTATCTCCTTTAATTTATTATCAATCTCTTCTTCACTCGTGTACCTTAGTCTTGCAATTTTTGGTTTAACAGATATGGCTTGTATTTTCTCTATAGGCACATTTCTGTCAAGAGCGGCTTTTTCTGCATCGAAAACTTGGTTTATAATCTTCAACATTTTATACTGCTTGTTGACAGATGCGTAAGTATCAATGTCATCAAAGGCATTCTGCTGTAAGTAATCTTCCCTAAGCATCTTAGCGACATCAAGAATTAATTTGTCTGCTTCAGGCAATGCATCATATCCTACCAGCTGTACAATTTCGTTTATTTCTGCTTCTTTTTGTAATGTTGCTAGTGATTTATCCCTAAGCTCTGGCCAGTCTTCTGCAATGTTCTTTCTGTACCATTGATCTAATCCATCAGTATACAATGAATAACTGTTAAGCCAGTTTATAGAAGGAAAGTGCCTTGCATTTGCAAGCGATGCATCAAGTGCCCAAAATACTCTGGTTACCCTAAGCGTGTTCTGCGAAACAGGTTCAGATATATCACCTCCTGGTGGAGATACAGCTCCTATTATAGTTGCAGCACCTATCTTTCCGCTTAATATCCTGGCTCTGCCTGCCCTTTCATAGAATTCACCTACTCTTCTACCTAAATAAGCAGGATAACCTTCTTCACCTGGCATCTCTTCCAATCTTCCAGATAGCTCTCTTAAAGCCTCTGCCCACCTTGAAGTACTGTCAGCCATTACAGCAACGCTGTAACCCATATCTCTGTAGTACTCAGCTAGTGTTATTCCAGTGTAAATACTTGCTTCTCTTGCGGCTACTGGCATGTTTGAGGTGTTTGCAATAAGTATGGTTCTGTCCATTAAGGGTTTTCCACTTTTTGGATCTTTTAGTTCTGGAAATGTTGCAAGTATCTCTGTCATTTCGTTTCCTCTTTCACCACATCCAACGTAAACTATTACATCTGCATCAGACCACTTTGCAAGCTGGTGCTGAATTACAGTTTTTCCCGATCCGAAAGGCCCTGGAACTGCTGCAGTCCCGCCCATTGCAACAGGGAACATTGTATCTATAACCCTTTGTCCTGTTAGAAGAGGAATATTTGGAGAAAGTTTTTCTTTTACTGGCCTCGCTGTTCTAACTGGCCATTTTGTCATAAGTGTTATCTCTTCTGTTTTACCATCATCCTCTAAAACTGCAATTCTTTCCTCTATCGTGTAATCCCCTTCTTCTACTATTTTCTTTATTATCCCTTTTTTATTTGCAGGTACAAGAACTTTATGTTTTATCAAAGAAGTTTCCTTTACTTCTCCAATTTCTTCTCCAGGCTCTACAACTTTACCTTCTTCAACCTTAGGCTTAAAATGCCATTTCTTTTCACGGTCTAAGGAGTTAACTTTTATCCCGCTGCTTATGAATGTTCCTTCTTTGTCAAGTATCTTATCTAAAGGTCTTTGTATTCCATCAAATATTGAGCCGATTAATCCCGGGCCAAGTTCTACAGACAAAGGCTCATTGCTGTCAACTGCCTTTTCCCCAATCCTGAGTCCGCTTGTATCTTCATATACTTGTATTATGGCATTTTCGCCCTCTATTTTCACAATTTCTCCAACTAGTTCATTAGTTCCTATAAATACAATATTGTTCATCTTCGGGTCTTCAAGACCTGAAACTGTTACAACTGAACCAGAAATCCCTATTATTTTTCCTTCCATTTTATTTTAATTTTGTTATGTCCACCCCCAATACTCTTTTTGCTAGGCTTTCCAGCGATTCTTTATT
>JAJZJK010000004.1 GCA_021851145.1 Nanobdellota archaeon | reverse complement strand
GGGGCAATAGAAACTTTTGAACCGACTATAATATCATTTACTTCCACAAAGGAAAAAAGTGCAAAAAGTTTCGGCTACCTCTCATCTTCAAGAAGTATAGGGTTGTTTACCGGCAATCTGTTGATGGGCATTCTGTATTTCTTCAGCCCGTTCTATTCATACATTTATGCATTTGCAGTTTCAATGGCAGCCGCATTAATAGTCTATATATTTGGAAGAAAGTTGATACTAAAATAAAACAAGAGTTAGCTCTTATTATTAAATTAATACAAAACAGTCGACTTTATATCTTTTGCAGGAGTATTTATGATAATCCTTTATTATTTAATTTTCAGGGAATTTTAAGAATGTCCTTGTTTTTAACCTTTAATTAAAATATAAATGATTTTTAAGTGCCATTCACAATAAAAAGAAGGTTTCATAGAGCAATAAAATTATAAGTCTAAACTAACAAATAATATTATGTTTGTTACATCTAACCTAGAAGTAAGCGGTGAGTTAATTGCTAGTATTAACGAAATTATCAAAAAATTTAGAAAATCAAATGCAAAATTTTTGGGAAGGACAACGATATTTTCATTTTTTTATACGAATAGACGCGATTCACCTGATTTTCGTGTAAGGGTTACAAATGGCAAATCAGAATTAGTATTGAAATATAGGCAAAATGAAGCTTTTCTAAACAGGAAGGAAATAACCATTCCAATACCTAATAAGAATCTTTCGGATGCCATAGAAATGCTGAGACTACTTGGTTGGATATCTGGGGTAATAAGTGCCGATGATCTCTATAAATTTAGATATAAAGGAGTAAAATTTACGCTTGTAGATACTGGAATGGTAACTTACTTTAAAGCCGAGAAGCAAATGAAAGATAAGGGTAAACTTACAGAAGAGCGTAATTGTATAATTAAGCTATGTAAGGAGCTGGGCATGAAACCTTTTAATGGTGATGAATTTTATAATCTTATAAATAAAATGGCCATTTCTAAAGAAAGGCAGTTCAATTTTAACGAAGAAAGATTTGAGTATATAGAGAATAAGTTCAAACGATATTTTTATGTTTCTAGGGGAGAAAAAGAAGCAAAAGTAAAAATCACTAGCTAAATATGAAAGTTTACAAGGGAGTAAGTTGGATAGCAGATAAGTTAAGTGTAGCCCCATCCGAAAGAGATGCAAAATGGATGCATCACAGAAAAGATGAGGTATGGCTTTCTTCTGCTTTAAGAAAACGCTATCCATTATCCATGAAAGCTATTTTTAGAGGAAAAAGAGACGTTAAATTCAAGCACAATAAAACTGTGATAATTACTACACATCCAAGACCATATGAACAATGGATATATGACTGTTTAAAAGTTGACATAGCTATTGTATGTAAACAAAATGAAATAAACGCAGCCGAGAAAAGATTTCAATCGGAAAAATCTGTCGCATTAAAAAGAAAGTCTAACTTGAGTAAGATACTTAGCATTTTTTCTTCATCTCTTGCAATTATGCATAAAAAGGGAATGGTGGATGCTGTTATAGGCCGTGGATCTTATTTTGATGTTAATGGGTACCCTTCTGAGAAAGATGATGTAGATCTTATACTTTTGAAGGAAGAAAAGCCAAAATATGCTGGCTCATACAAAATTATTAATAAAAAAATTACAGAATTTATCTCCAATTCTAAGGGCGATTTTGGGGTAAATCTTATAAATTTCGATGAAAAGACAATAAAGAAGCCATCAAATAAACACATGCCAATGTTCAGTTTGATATTAATTATGAACGGTTACAAAGGTTTAGGCACGCTTTATGAAAGATATGTGCTTGAAGAAGGAGTTCCAGTAAAAATTCCTGGATTAAAGGCCAGTGATGCCAAAAGAATAGCAAGAAAATTTGCTTCAGATCTTCAGAGGGACACAAGGGAAATACAATTAAGAGAGAATAAGCTTACGGTTTTTCCTAAAAATACAAATAATAGTTAATTGTCATTATGAATAGAAATTTTAGATCATAGCCTTAAAATCAGTTTAACTTCCTTTTTGTTCTTATTTGTTACCTTAAAACCGGCATTTTTATACATTCTAATGCTTCTTTTATTATAATTAGCTATACCAGAAATCTTAAGTTCCTTCCATTGATAGCGTTTGGCCTTCTTTATTAAAAGTCCTAATGCCTGAGATCCAATTCCTTTGCCCCAATACTCAGGGATTCCTATTGTTATGGGCGTACTTGTTCTCGTGAAGCTTGCATCTCCTACAGAAAGCCATCTCTTATTTGATAATATCTCTATTATATACATGTGTCCATTTTCTGTTATAGAATCATGCATTCTTTTTATAACCTTTTGATGGCCGTCTTTTGTTATTGAATTATACATTTTTATTATAATCTTTTCATTGTAAGGAGTAGTATGTCCCTCAGAGTAATAAAGGACTTCCTTGTTGCTGTACCATTTAAGCATTTTAGACATGTCTCTTTTAAGATTTATAGGTCTAAGTCTCACTTTGTAATGAATATTCTTCTTGTTCATTTAATTTTTTGTAATTAAAATAATAAATAACATATTTTTATATCATATAAGTATGGTAATGGAAAAGCCTAGTAGGTTGTTCGAAGAAGAATTTGATAGCAACCTTCTTGGTTCTTTGTTAGCGTTATCGACGAAAGACACAAAATACTAAATTATACAATATAAATGAAATAAAGATAAAAGAGAGAATTAAAGGATTGGCTCTTACGTGTGTCTTTTCACTGGCAGTGCTGCTTTTCATCACCTACATAGATAAGTTTAATCAGTTAGATTATCCGCTTAAATCGTTTTTGCATTATAGAAATAGGGGTAGCAGAATATTAAACTTGGGCCCGAAGGGATTTGAACCCCCAACCATCAGATTAGAAGTCTGCCGCTCTGTCCAAGTTGAGCTACGGGCCCTTATCAAAAGATATGGCTAATATCTATTAAAAAGTTTTATTTTTCATTATAATAAATTTTGAGTGCATCATTTATTATATAATGATGGTCAAATGCAAGTTCTGGTAATTTGTTAATATCCCACCATTTTGCTTCTTTAGCATCATCTCCCCCTTTTTCTGTACCAATTATATCCTTTAAAAGATAAGCTATTGATACTACATGTCTTCTAGGGTCTCTTTTTGGATCGGAATATACACCAACTAAATGGCTAATTTTTGCTTCTAAGCCAGTTTCTTCCTTAATTTCACGTAAAACTGCATCCTCAGTCCTTTCTCCGTATTCAACAAATCCCCCAGGTATTGCCCAAGTATCTTTATAAGGATCATTTTTCCTCTTTATTAGAAGGACTTGATTATCTTTTATAATTATTCCATCAACTGCTAAGGAAGGACTTTTGTATTCCATAATAATTTATTTCTCTATAAACTTATATCCTTTTTTATAACCCCTTTTTGATACACTCATTGCAAACTGCGTATAATTTTCCTTCCTTCTTTCGGTAATTTCCTTTTATCTTACCTAAGAAAGTAGTTTCTATCTCTTTTCCACATACGCTGCATTTCATACTTTTATACCAAACCTTCGAAGTAAACCCGAAAACTGCCTGTTATTAGACATTTTCATGACTGTTTTCATCTTCTTGTACTGTTCTAATAACTCTCTAACTAAATCCTCAGATGTACCGCTTCCTCTTGCTACCCTGCTAATCCTTGAAGCATCAATGACTTTTGGATTTTCTAGTTCTTCCTTTGTCATGGAGTCCATTAAAGTTATGAATTTACCTATATTCTCTTCCTGTTTTTCTAATAATTCCTTAGTTTTTCCAGATGAAGGCACACCTGGCATCATCTCCGCTATCTTTTGAGTAGACCCTATTTTTTTTGCAGAAGAGTACTGTTCATAAACATCCATTAAATTAAATTCGCCTTTTATTACACGTTTTGCGCTTTCTTCATTAACCTGTATATTTTCCTCTTTTGCCTTTTCAAGCAAGGATTCTAAGCCTTCTAACCCAAGCAGTTTAGAAACGAATTTCTTTGGGTCAAATTCTTCAAAATCATTAATTTTCTCTCCAGTTCCTATGAAAGTTACCTTTGCTCCACTTATGTAAGCAGCTGTCAATGCACCGCCGCCGTTTGCTGTGCCGTCTGTTTTTGTAAGTATTATATTGTTTATATCCAATAATTCATGGAATCCTTTTACTTGTATCGATGCATTCTGCCCCAAATCTGCAGGTATAACCAAGGTAACGTTGTTTGGTTTAAGCGTTTCCTTTACCGCTTTTATTTCTTTTACAAGCTCACTATCAAGTATATCCCTACCTGCACTGTCTGCAATAACAACATCAAAGTTCTTAAAGGAGCCTACTGCACTTTTTATAGTTTTAACAGGATCTGTACCACCCCCCATTATCTTTACATTTATCTGTTTTGAAAGCTGCTCCAGCTGCTGGTAAGCTGCTGGCCTGAATGTATCTAATCCTAAAAGTAAAACTCTGTAACCTCTTTTCTTGTAGTAATTTGCAAGTTTTGCAGCAGTAGTAGTTTTTCCTGAACCAAACAATCCAACTAAAAGTATCTTAAAAGGCACAGTATCTATGTTAATTTTAGTTCCTTCATTCCCAACTATCTCTACTAAGTTATTATATATTACATCAATAACTTTTTCTCTTGTGACTAAACCCTTACCTTTGTTAGATTTTATGTCATCCCTGATTTTTTTCATCAGTTTTTCTACAGTGTTTTTGTCTACATCTCCTTCTATCAATGCAGTTTGTATATCTGTGAGAACTTCCTCAATTTTTTCATTACCTGTAGAATTAAGTAGTTTTTTTATGCCATCTTTTAATCTATTTGATAAACCTTCAAATGCCATTTACTATTATAGAATTTCTTAGATATATAATATCTATCTACTGATTTTGCTTTCTCTTTACAGTTATAGGCAAAAGGCCCTTTTCTAGCTCTCTTTTTGCAATTTCTATATACGTGTCTTCCTTCTTGTTCACTTTTATGAGTGCTGGCGCGCCCATAGAAAGTTGAAGAGCCCTAGCTCCTACAAGCCTTGCCTTCTCAAATTTATTATAACTTTCCATATTAATTACTTATATTCTCCATCAAAGTTTTAAATGTTTCCTTCCTTAATTCAATGGCTTTTTCCACACAGAAATCTATTTCTTCAGGAGTAAACATACCGTCTCCTCCTTTTTGGAGGGAATTTATTTTTTCACTTAATCCTATTGTGAATCTGGCATCTGCAGTTTTTTCTTCCTCTGCACTTGGATCAAAGAAGATAGTTCCATTTATCTTAGCAAAAGTATGGCTTACTGCTAATTTAGACTTATCTATTGGAAGCGCAAACGTTTCTTCTTTACCTTCAACCTTATATTTTGCATTTAATATAGCCCTTAATGCAGCTATATTAGCAGCATCAAACAAGTTACCTTCATTATTAAGACAGACTATATCAACATACACAAAAGAAACAGTTTTTCCTTCTTCTATAACCAGTTTTGTAAGGTCTAACAGGTTAGATTCTCTTATTCCTCTGTCTGTTACCCTACCAACTTCTATTGAATAGTTTATTCTATCATCGTTGTAATTAGTTGCAAGTTCCGAGGCCTCAAAGTTTACAACTAAAGCTCCTTCATTTGGTCTATCTGGAAAAGGAGTACCATTTAGTACTTTCACACCTGCCATGACTTTAGTGTTACCAAGCTCTACGTATGCAGATCCGTCTGAGTGGTGTATTACATTGTCTTTTATTGTTATTTTTCTGCCTTCAAATTCGCTTCGTTGGTCTAGCCTTATTTTCTTTTCGGCTAATTCTCTTATATAATTATAGTTCTCAAGTGTCATAATTTTTTCATCTCATTTATAACTTGACTCATTTTGTCTTTAAGTTCATTACTTATTTCTCCCTTTTTGCTGAGCCTTTCCAACCTATCCTCATTTTGTACTTTAACTTCATTTTCTTCTTTCTTAGCAGTTATGTCATATGTTATTAGCTTTGAAAATTTAGGGAATATCTCAGGTTTTACAATAAGCATTCTTTCTTTTTCCCCGTTTCTGACTATATCAACATATTCCAAGTCTTTTTCTATAGTGTATGTTCTGTCTCCCCATTCGCTTCTGCTGTTTATTGTAAGTTTTTGCACTTCATTATTTTTTACTTCCAATTCTGATACTATACCGTCTATTTTGAATGAAGTTCCGTTTAGTCTTGTAAATGCAAGCCTGTATAGCTTGTCTTTTACAGGGCCATATCTTAACAGTACTTCATTTATTTTTTGGTCTATTTCCTCATCAGAGTATTTATCTAAAAGATTTTCTGCAAAATCCGTAAGTATTGTGTATCCTGCAGACTTGAGTTTATGGTGGTTCATTATTGTAGGCATAACGGTCTTTCTAATTTTATCAAGCTCATTTTTGTCATGTTCATCAAATAATATAAAGTACTTGTTCATCCCTTCATAAATTATGCTTGGTTCATTGCAGTTATTGAATTTTTCATTTATTTCCGATTCCTTTTTCTGTAATTCTTCTAATTCTTGCTTAAGTACTTCTTCATCTTTATCTTCTGCGCCTTGGACCCATAATATACCCCATTCCTTTAGGTTTAAGCCCTTTGCTATGTCATATAATTTTGTTTTTCCTTCGTTTGAGTGTATCCCTTTGCTCATTTTTGTGAAGCCATTCTTTATAATTATTATATTATCCCCAAAAATTCTCAATTGTGTTGAAAGCATTATCTTGCCATCATAGGTACCCTTAGACTGCACGAGTATCTTTGCGCCCGGCTTAACATAACCCCAAAAACTTTTAAGGTCAAGAACTCCCTCTTCATCATCAGGTAAGGATATAACTATTGACTTTGCTTTTTGATCTGTGTTCTTTATTATACCACAGTATATCTTACCTATTTCTTCCTTGTAAAAAATACTCATTTTAAGTTTTTCTTTTAAAAGATCTATAACCTTTTCACTTCCAGTACCATACACATAAACCCCTTCTTTTGTTTCGGTGTCTTCTATTGTTATATCCGGTTTGCTTTCATCATCTATTTTTAACGCCTTTTTAATTGCATCTGCTGCCTGTGTTACTTCTATCTTTTCATCAAGCAGTAGTTTTGTTATAGCTGTTGAGTAGATACCTCTAACTTTTACTTTCATTTAAAAACCTCCTTTTAAGAGCGGCTTTTTCAAGCTCATAAATTTCCATTGCGCCCTTTTTACCCATTTCTATTACTTTTTTAAGTTCTTCTCTTGTGACTTTTCCATCAAGTTGAAGAAGAACTATTTCATTTTTTGACGGAAGAAATCCAATTGGAACATCTGTAGCTCCCCCTTCATGGAAATCCTCTTCCTCTTTAGTAAGATCTAAGCAAACACTGTCTCCTATCTTACCTGCTGCTACTGCCGCAACTAAATCCCTCATTGGCAATCCTGCATCTGCGCATGCCATGGATGCAGCAGTTAAGCTTGCACATCTCGTTCCAGCATCAGCTTGTGTTATGTATATTCTTACATTCACCATTGCTCTAGGCATTTCTTCAAGAATTATTGCTCTGTTAAGCGCGTTTGTTATGACTTGGCTGATTTCAATATCTCTTCTGTCCATACCTGGTCTTGCTCTATCTGGAACTGAAAATGGTAACATGTCATATTTACATACTATGATCCCTTTGTTTACTTTTTCTATGTGCCTAGGTTTTACCTCTTCAGGCCCGTAAACTGCGGCAATAGCCTCAGTGTTTCCTATTTTGAATCTAGCGCTCCCTTTAGCATTTGGTATTATACCTGTTTCTGCCTCCATCGGCCTTAGTTCATCAAATTTTCTCTTATCAAATCTTTCCTCGTACATCTTCAAGTAACCTCCTGACCTCTTCTGCAAGATCTGAATCCACATAGTGTTCATCTATGAATTTTATTGCGGATATTGCAGCAGCTCTATTTTTGTCTTCGCCGTCTACCCACACTATTCCATTTTGTCCTACGACCAAATCGCACTTAGTTTCATCTTTAATCAAGTTTATCATTGCGCCTTCTTTTCCTATTAATCTTGGTAATTTTACAGGATCTATTCTAGTAACCATCTTTGATTCAAGTTTTCCATACCTTGTACCGCGCATTGAAATATCAGCAGCGTTATTTGGATAAACTCTGAAAACCCTGGCATAAACTAAATCGCCAATGTTTATGTACCTATCCAATTCGCTTTCTTCAACCCTGAAATTTACGTCTCTAACATCTAATCTAGTATAGAATGGTGCGTTTATGTCAACTACCCAATATTTTGAAGAGATCTCTGTAACTTCCCCAACTATATCATCCCCTTCTTTAGGGTAATAGTTACCGGCAAGAGGGCTTATATTTATACCTCTTTCTGATAATTGAACCATTCCTAAAAACTTTGAATAAACTTTTTCGTTTTCTTCATAAGTTCCATTTCTTCCGTTTCTTTCATCTGAAAGAAGTTCTCCTGGCGTTACTATGTCAAAATTTTTTACGTTTATCATATTTTCCTTATATTAATGCTGCCGTGTGTTACGCTTTTAAGCTTACTCAAAAGCTCATTTTCATTTCCTGCTTTAACTGAAAAATTCACAATGAGTGAATTATCATTTCTTGTACTATCTTTTATGTTAGTCAACCTTTTTAAATATAACATTACGTCATTTGCGTACTGTATTGGCACATCTACAGAGTAATTAAACTCTCCAAGTTTTATTGGAAGTATCTTTTTCAGTTTTGTTAATACCTCATCAAACTGATCTTTTTCTGGTTTGTTAATGTCAAAGTTATGATGAACCTGTTGCATTGCAATTTCTATCCTTTGTTTAGGTATAGGCAAATTTGTATTTAAGTCTATAGCCATACCAGCAATTTTGTCCACTATCCTCTTCTTTAGCATTTCAGCTTTTTTCTGTTTGTAGCTAGTGCTTAACTGTACTTCCCCTTCCTTTATTATTTTTAGAGCCAGTTTCCTTATATCATCGGTTCCTAGTTCTTTTTGCAGGTTTCCAGCAACTTCTCCTTTCTTGATGTCTTTGAAAACTTTTTCAACAAGCAAAGCAGAATCTACATCTTCACTGCGGCCTTCTTTGATGTCCATGGCCTTTTCGCAGTCCACTTCTATCTCATATCTTTTGCCGTTTTTTTCTAACTTGGCAGTTACTCTGTCTACCATGGATTATTTTATGTACTTGGTTATTTCTTCTCTGCTTAATTTTCTAAAGCCATCTTTATCTATGACAGCTATTTCAAACCTTTCTGGAGAATTTTTGCTTTCATCGGACTTTATTGCCCGCATACCAAGATCTATAAGTGATTCAACATCCATTTCTGCTTTGTATTCTTTTTCTAGGGTTTTATTTATAACCTCTGAATTTCCGCCTATTGCAATGGCCCTGTATTGGAAGAAAGTGCCGCTTGGGTCAAGCATGTACAAGTAGGTCTTATTGTCTTTAAGCCCTCCAAATAATATACTAACTCCAAATGGTCTTGCCCCACCATACTGAGTAAGTGCTTGCATTTCAGCGCTTATTCCCTTAACAACTAAAAGAATGTCAGCCGGTTGATTATAAGTCATTTTGTATTCTTGCGCATTGTTCTGTGCCTTGTCTATTAATGTTCTGCCATCAGCTATCATTCCTGATATAGCTGCAGCCATATGTACATCTATTTGGAATATTTTTTCAATGCTTTCTGGTATCACTAATTTTTCAAGTTCATGTGCTTTTCTGTCTGCAACAAAGACTATACAGCCTTTTCCGGCTAGGCCTACTGCTGCAAAACCTTGTGAAACTGTTCTTTTTGCGTATTCTACTTGTAATATTCTTCCATCTGGGTTAAATAGTGTTATTGCCCTATCATATCCCATTAAGTCTCCTGGTGGTTCCATTGTTTTCCTCCTAAAATTTAAAAGATTTTATCTTTTTTATATTTCCACTATTCATTATTGTAAGCAAGTTTGATTTATAAAACTTACTAATTAATGAAAGAGAAAATATAACTCTGTATTTGTATTCGTTGTTTACTGCTATTATCCCTATTGTCTTGTCATCCTTAGTCTTTGTAAGGTCCTTTATAACCTTAAAGTTTGATCTTATCCCTAAAAAAGGTTCTATTTTATTCAATGTAGAGTACATCTGCTTTTCAAAGTCCTCTTGGTTTGAAACGCCCTCTATTTCCACTAAGAAATACCTTTTTTTATACCGCATGGTTTTATCCTTTATCAAATACTCTTATTGCATAAACAACTAGAAAGGACGCTAGTATTCCAAGGAAAGTAAGCATTGGTATTCCGACTATAACTCCAAATAAGCTGTCTATCCAGCTGTAAAGCAACGAGACTAACCCTATAAATAAAACAATGCCGATAATTACTTCTTCTATTATCTTCTCCCAGCCGGCTTTCTTTATTTCTTTATAGTCCATAGTTTAATCATTAAATTAAAATATATAAACTTAACCTCTTAAAATCGCAACAGACTTATCTGGCTTTACATTTAAGAAGTTATTAATATACGATATAAACCTTTTTCAGCGTATTTAATCCTTAAATTCACCGCTATATGGCTTTCCAAGGTTTTTTGCACCTAAGTTGAATATTATCGTTTTTATGTTTGTCATTTCTTCTATACTGTATCCAACACCTTCTTTTCCTGCACCAGAATCTTTTACTCCTCCGAATGGGAAGTAAGCCGTTCCGTGTGAAGGTGCACCATTTAATGTTACATTACCTACCTGTAATGCCTTCATTATTCTCCACCCTTTATAGAAGTCATTTGTGAAAACTGCCGAGTCAAGCCCGTATTTTGAGTCATTTGCTACTTTTATCGCTTCTTCTTCATCCTTTACTCTTATTGCTGTTATTACAGGCCCAAATGTTTCCTCGTTTGCTATTTCAGCAGTCAATGGGACATCTTCAAGTAGTGTAGGCTCATAGTAAGAATCTTTGAATTTTCCTCCCGAAATAATCTTAGCCCCCTTTTTTATAGCGTCTTTTACCATTAGATCTATTCTTTCAGCTGCTTTTTTGTTTATTACAGGGCCCATGTTGATGTCTTTGCTATCAAGTGGATTGCCAAACTTGTAGTCTTTAAGGTGTTCTTTGAGCTTCTCATAGAATTTTTCAGCAACGCTATCTAACACTAATACTCTGCTTATAGCATCGCATCTTTGTCCTGCAAGTTCTAGAGATCCCTTTACACATTCTTTCGCCGCTAAATCCAGATCTGCATCCTCTAAGATTATGGCCGTTCCTTTTCCTCCTAATTCTAAGTGTATCTTCTTAAGACCAGCAACACTTGAAATGTGCTTTCCCACATTAGTACTGCCTGTAAAGCTTATCATGTTTATCTTGCTGCTTTCAGTTAAACTATCGCCAGTAATCTCTCCACTTCCTGTTATAACCTGTAAAGTTCCAGTAGGCACACCAGATTTTCTAAATATCTCAGCACACATTAATAACGCAACAGGGTCGGAGCTAGGAGGTTTTATAATTACTGCGTTTCCAGATAGCAATGCTGGCAGTATTTTTGCAATAGAAGTATAAACCGGATAGTTAAAAGGCGATATACCCAAAACTACTCCCAAAGGCTCTCTGATAACTAAAGCCATCTTTCTTGTAGTATCGCTGGACCAGTCTCCTGGTATATACTCCCCCATTATCTTTCTTGAGTCTTCCATACTTAGCCTAAGTCTTTCAATAGTTGCATTTATTTCTCCATTGGCAGAGCTGTAGGCCTTCCCAGATTCTTTCATTAATGTATCTACTATTTCTTCTCTATGTTCTTCAATTTCTTTTCTTACTTTGTTTATTAATTCCAGCCTGTCTATCGCAGCTAGATCTCTTATCTTATGTTTATTCTTATCTGCAGATTCCAAAGCCAGTTCTAGATCTTCTTTGCTTACTAATCCAATTTCAGCTATTTTACTTTCATCTATACTGCTTATCAAATCAAATTTTTCCTTAGTTTTTATCCATTTTCCGTCTATCAAAACTTTAAATTTAGGGTATTCCCCCTCTTCGTATATCTCAGAAAAGTATTCACTTAGTTTTAGTTTTTCCATTTTTATCACCCTCTCACTAACTATACTAAATAATCTTAGTATAAACGCTTTTTTGTTTATTTTATCTTTTCAAAATTTAAGTAATAAAAATAGAAATAAAAGTAAGTAAATTTAATAAAACATATTATCATATGAAAATAATAGTTGCAGGCGGAACGGGTTTTATAGGAAGAAAGCTAGTCCAGGATTTGTCAAGCGAAAATGAATTGCTTGTTCTAACACGAAAGAATCTAGAAAATCAGGACAATATAAGGTATCTTAAATGGGACATATTCAATCAAGATATAACTTTTTTATCTGAAGCCATTTCTGGATATGATTCTATAATAAACTTAACAGGGGAGTCTATCTCCAATAAAAGGTGGTCAAATAAAGAAAAGGATTTAATACTTAAAAGCAGGGTTATGTCAACAAGGTATATAGTCGATGCTATAGACAAGGCAAATGAACGACCAAAAATGCTAATTAATAGCTCTGCAGTAGGTTATTACAAAAAAAATACTGGAGAAGCATTAGATGAAAACTCCGGGATAGGCACAGACTTCTTGAGTAGAACATGTATAATGTGGGAGAATGAAGCTTTAAAGGCAGTTAAACTTGGGGTAAACGTTGCTATAATTAGAACTGGGATAGTAATTGGGAGAGGGGGCTTATTACCAAGGCTTGACAAGCTTGTAAAATCAGGGTTCTCGGCGTATAAAGAAGATCAGTGGTTACCTTGGATAGATTTGCAGGATCTTTCAGACCTGTTCCGTTTTATTGTTTATAAAAAATTAGGGGGGCCATTTAATGCAGTTTCTCCCAATCCAGTAAAAATGGACAACTTATTTAAAACCCTTGCTGAAATCGAAAATAAACGAAGGCTAATTAAAATACCGGGGCTTGCTATAAATCTTTTTTTGGGAGAAATGGCCAAGCTTTTAATATTTTCAAGTCAATTAGTGGTGCCTAAAAAGGCTTTAGAGTCTGGTTTCTCCTTTAAAAACGCAGATATTAAAGAATCGCTTCTAAAATACCTAAAAGCCAGATAACCTTGCAAACAAAAATTTATTTTAGTTATATAACTCTTTTTTTATAAATGGGACTAATGCAAATATTACTGCATCTGTAAATTCATCTTCTCTTTTTAACACATTATTTGTCAAAAAAGAAACTGCACCGCCTTTTTGCTTTGAGTTATTTTCATTTGCGAATGAATCTATCACATCACCAAGTTCCTTTCCTTTTTTTATTTCTTTTATAAATATCTCAGGCAGTATTACTGCACTTGATTTTGCTATCCCCTCCTTTCCGTTTTTGTCTACTATCACAACTATACCCTCTAAGAAAATCTTGTCGTTAATTTCCTCGCAGCCACCCTCCAATCCTATACCAAAATCCGCATTTTCCTTTTTAATCGAATACAAAGCCCGGTTTCTTGCGCCTTTGATAGTTTCTTCTAAAGACATTGGCATATCAGATACATTGGATGGTGCAGATAAACTTACCAATTCAAATTCATTAAAAAACTTATAAAAAGCAGTCTTCACGGCGTTTATTTTAACAGGGTTTTTTGAGCCTACAGCTATTTTCATATTATATTTACAAGAGTTATTCTATAAAAATCAATCAAATCCTGTTATATCCGCCTTTAATTTTTAATAACCAATTACTGTATTAAGAAGGAGATATCTTATACCCCCTCTGCAGTCTGGGGTAGCTGGGATTTGAACCCAGGGCCACCAGCGCCCTAGGCTGGTGTCATAACCAAGCTAGACCACTACCCCTAAATAAATAATTATCACCTTTTTTATTATATGTGCCCCTGCTGGAATTTGAATCCAGATATCAGGCTCCGCAGGCCTGCGTTCTATCCAAGTTAGACTACAGGAGCATTTCTTTAATATTCTATCCTTATATTTAAATTACAGCCAAATTCAATATGTAAGAAATTTTTGTATCTGGTACGATTTTAAAGACATAGAAAAGGATAGTAAAAAACAATTAGAATTTATAATTTAAGAATCTTAAGAAGATATTTATAGGTTATATATTAAGCTCATATCTTACGCGGTTTATATTTGCTATCCTCTTTTCTAATGAAGGGTGTGTTGAAAATAAATTTGTAAGCGAATGCTTTGAAAAATTATTCACTATAAAAAGCGAAGAATAAGCGCCGGGTTGTGGATTATTCTGTCTGTTTCTTCCAAAAGCTGGCTTTTTATTTACAAGGTTAACATTACTTATTTTTTTAAGTGCTGAGATTAATTGATCAGGTTTTCTTAATAATCTTACACTTCCTTCATCTGCGTAGGCTTCCCTATCTCTAGATATGCCTAGCTGTACGAATATTGCGCCTATAGGTATTAGTATTGCTGCTATAAGCAAGATTATACCACTACTATTATTCCTTTCATCTAATCCTCCAAAAAACTCAGAGAAAAGTATCATATTTCCAATGTAAGAAATCAATGTTGCTATTGTTGCGGCGATAGTAGAAATTAAGATATCTTTATGAGTTATATGGCTTATTTCGTGTCCAATTACAGCCTCTAATTCATCATCATTTAACATTTTTAGTATGCCAGAAGTTGCTACTACCACTGAATGCTTTTCATCCTTTCCAGTGGCGAAAGCATTTGGAACCTCAGTTGGCATTATCCCCACTTTAGGCATTGTTATACCCGCTTGTTCTGATACTTTTTCTACAGTATCGTAGAACCTAGGATTTTCTGAGCGTTCTATTATCTTACTTTTTGTCATTTTTATCGCTATGTAATCACTTTTGAAGTAAGAAAAAACATTCATGGCTATAGCAATTAACAGGAAAATAGAAAGCCATATAAAAATATCCCCAAGAAAATACCCTATTAGAAATCCAAAACCGACCAGTATAAGTGATAATGAAGCAAATAACAATGATATCTTAACTATTGACATACAAATTGATTAACCTAAGCGTTTAATATCCCTTAACCTATATACTGTTCCTTATTATCCTGTTTTTCTTGTTTTTTAAAGTATTCAAGTGCCCCGTCTATTATTGTATTTAAGCGATCTCTCATACTATCTATCTTGTCTAGGGCCTCTTCATGTATCTTAATTAAATCTTCTGTAGTGTAACCTTTCAGGCTTGTAAGTATTTTAAGTAAATAAAGTACATTCTCTGTGCATTCATCAGAAAGTTTTGATATTTCATTCTGTTTGTTTTCCTTTTTTATATACTTGTTTATTATTATATTTTCTTCAGAAGAAGGATTTGAATAAACTGAGAAAATTATGTCATTCATCGATCTGAGATCTACAAAATCATTCTCTATAACCCAGTTCATAAATGACTTTTCACTGGGAAAAGTGCTATTCCTCTGCAATGGGCTCAAGTTCTGTTCATAATATCTATCCTTGTTTAATCCTTTTTCCTTAAGTTTTTCAAAGTAATAATAAGCGTTTTTTTCCTCATCCATCTCTTTTTAAAGTCACCTTTCTAAATATATAGTTTTTTATTCTAGCAGTGGAAACTTTTAAATACTAATACTCTTATAGAATGCTATGATAATAAATTACTTAATAACTAAGGTTGATGCGAAAAGAGAGGACAACATACCTCCTGAGACTCAGATGGGGATATCAAATAATATAACTGTTTTAGATGTTGAAAAGGATGAGAAGTTTAAAGTTTTAAAATTCCAGTTTAGATTTGATGCAAAGTTTACTGCAAATGCTTCAGATGAGTTAGGGCACATTGTAATAGAAGGTTTTATAGTACATTCCTCAGAGGACATTGATAAAATATACAATAAATGGCAGGACGAGAAAGTACTTGATGATTCCATAACTGAAGAAGTATTACAGACAAGTCTCAATATAAGTATCATAGAAGCAATGTCTTTGGCAAAGATGTTGCAGCTCCCATCAATTCTACCTTTGCCAAAAGTTTCAACAGAAAAGAAAGATGATAAAAAGGAAAAGGATAAAAAGAGTAAAAATTAATAAAAATAGGTCAGTTATCAAATAGGTTTTTATGGAAGACAATTCAAATGCTGCACAAGATTTAGATGTTGAAAATAAAGATGAACAAAATAAAGAAGAAGATTATAAATCGAAATATCTATATCTGCTTGCAGAGGTAGATAATTACAAGAAATCAAAAGAAAAGGAATTAGTTGAATATATAAAGTATTCAAATGAGCGCCTTATAATGGATATGCTTAAAGTTTTGGATGACTTTGATAGCGTATTGAAACAAGACAATGATGAAAAGATAATCGCTCTTCATAAAGTGCTCCTTTCAGTGCTGTCTCACTATGGTTTAGAAGAGATGGAAGTAGTTGGAAAGGAGTTTTCTTCTGATATAGCAGAAGCAGTCGCGACTGAGGAAAGCGAAAAAGAAAAAGGAAAGATAATTGAGGAGGTGCAGAAAGGTTATAAACTTAACGGAAAAATAATAAGATATCCGAAGGTTAAAATAAATGTATGACAGAAAAAGAAAAAATAATAGGAATAGATTTGGGAACTTCAAATTCACAGGCAGCTGTGGTAACAGCCGGTAAACCTACAATAATACCAAGTGCTGAAGGCGCAACGGTGGCCGGAAAGATGTTTCCATCAGTTGTAGCGTTTACAAAGGATAATCAAATTTTGGTTGGAGAACCTGCAAGAAGGCAGGCAGTTTCGAATCCTCAAAATACTATATTCGCAGCAAAGAGGAAGATGGGAACTGATTATAAGTATAGTATAAGCGGGAAAGAATATACTCCTCAGCAAATTTCTGCTTTTATATTACAGAAAATCAAAAGAGATGCTGAAGCTTTTTTAGGCACAGAAGTCAAAAAAGCAGTAATAACTGTTCCAGCGTATTTCAATGATAATCAAAGACAAGCGACAAAGGACGCAGGGAGCATAGCAGGATTAGATGTTGTAAGAATAATAAATGAGCCTACCGCAGCGGCTATGGCTTATGGATTGGATAAATCTACAGATACTAAAGTATTAGTTTATGACTTGGGAGGAGGAACACTTGATGTAACTTTAATGGAGATATCTGCGGGCACATTTGAGGTTTTAGCTACCTCTGGTGATGTAGAACTCGGTGGTGTAGACATGGATAACGCTCTCACTGCTTATGTAGTAAACGATTTCAAGACAAAGGAAAATTTTGATATAAACAAAGATAAAGTAGCAATGCAGAGAATAAGGGATGCAGTTGAAAAGGCAAAAATAGAGCTGTCGACAGTATTAGAGACAGAAATAAATCTTCCTTATATAACTGTAGTTAATAATTCTCCAAAGAATTTAGACATTAAAATCTCAAGAGCAACATTAGAAAATCTTGTAAAACCTATTATAGAAAAATCCAGGCAACCGATAGAAAATGTACTTAAGGATGCAAATGTGGATAAAACTAAAGTTTCAAAAATAATTTTAGTCGGAGGGCCTACTAGAATGCCGATAGTCCAAAAGTTCCTTACTGACATATTTGGGGATAAATTAGAAAGAGGGGTAGACCCAATGGAAGCGGTTGCATTAGGTGCAGCAATACAGGGCGCAGTTTTGGCAGGAGATATAAAAGACATTGTTCTTTTAGACGTTACTCCATTGACGCTTAGTATAGAAACTTTAGGAGGCGTTTCTACACCTATAATAGAAAGAAATAGTACAATACCTATAAAGGCAAGTAAGGTTTTCTCTACAGCTGATGACTATCAAACAAGTGTTACAATAAATGTTATTCAAGGAGAAAGGCCACTTGCAAAGGATAACATAAGCTTAGGCAGTTTTAATCTAGAAGGTATACCTCCTGCACCAAGGGGAGTACCACAGATAGAAGTTACCTTTGATATAGACGCAAACGGCATATTAAGTGTATCTGCGAAAGATAAAGCTACTGGAAAGACTCAAAAAATAACTATAAGTGCTCCACATAAACTTTCAAAAGAAGAAATAGAAAAAATGATGCAAGCAGCAAAAGAAAATGAAGAAAATGATAAGAAAATTAAGGAATTGATAGAAGCCAAAAATAATATTTCTGCGCTCTCTTACTCGCTTGAAAAAACTCTAAATGACTTTAAAGATAAGATCACAGAAGAAGAAAAGAATGAAGCAGATGAAATCATAAAGAAGATAAAAGAAGATACTGCAAAAGAAGACGTTACATTGGAACAAATAAATGAGGATAAAGACAAGCTTACGGCTGTAATAAATAAGCTTAGCTCAAAGATATACAGTCAAAAAGATCAGACTGCACAAGGTACGGAACAGACAAATAGTGATAATGGGCAGGATAATACTGATAATGTGCAGGATGGAGACGGAAATAGCGAGAGTTAAAGATTATTAGTGAGTCTTTTCTTTAGAATATACTATGGATGACCCTTATCAGGTTTTAGGTATAAGCCCTAATGCATCAGAAGAGGAAATTAAAAAGGCGTTTAAAACACTTGCTAAAAAATACCACCCTGATTTAAATCCTGGGGATAAAAAAGCAGAAGAGAAATTTAAGGAGATAAATGAAGCTTATAGAACCCTGATGAACAAGGGCGGCAGTTCTTACCAGCAGCAGGGCGGCGAGCAGGGCTTTAATTTTAATGACTTTAGTGATATATTCAATTTTCATGGATTTGAGGATATCTTTAAAAATTTTGGTTTTTCTTCAAAAGGAGAAGATTTAAGATATGATTTAGACATAAATTTAGAGGATGTGTTTAAACCAACTGCAAAAAGCATTAATGTAAAACATAGAGTAGTATGTGAAGTGTGCTCTGGAACAGGCGCAAAGGAAAAAGAGACTTGTCCTAAATGTCATGGCAGTGGTAAAATCCGTAGAAATATACATCAATTCGGATCAAATGTTATCTTTACTACAACTTGTGATAAATGTGGCGGTAGTGGTTTTGTTGTAAAAAAGAAATGCGATAATTGCAATGGAACAGGTTTTGTTTTAAAAGACGAAACCATATCAATTCCAATTAGAAAAGGTGTAAAGGAAGGGGATTACACAATAATAAGTGGGAAAGGTGAGCCGTCTGTAAATGGCGAGAATGGGGATCTTTATGTTGTTTTTCATATAAAGAAAAATGATAGTTATGTGATAGCTGGAAATAACCTAAAGACAAGATTATACTTGGATTTAAGAGATATTCTTAATGGCATTGAATTAGATCTGCCAACACCTTGGGGGAGCGAAAGGATAACTGTAAGCGCAGGGGAAACAGGCCCTATAATATTAAAAGGAAAGGGCCTTTATGGCAAGAATGGGCAGAGAGGCGAGCTTATTATAGACCTTGTTGTAGATCTTCCTAAAAAATTGGGTGCAAAGGAACTTAATGAGATAGAAAAGGCTTTCGGAGCAAGGAAGGAACCACACATATCTGCAAATTGAAATGGAAACTCTTAAAATAGCATTCTATACCGATAGTTACCTTCCTTCTAGAGACGGCGTGGTTACATCCATAATTAATACAAGAAAAGAACTCGAAAGGAGAGGGCATGAAGTATACATATTTGCTTCAGGAGGCAGACAAACCGCTAAGATCGCCAAAAAAGACAAGAAACTCTTTGTTATAAAAGGGATGCAGTTTAATAGGTATCCCCAGTATACAATGGGTTTTATAAATAAAGAAAGCGCGAAAGCGATGGATATAATGCCAGATATAATACATGCTCATACTCCTTTCAGCGCAGGTTTGTTTGGGTATAAAGCCAGTGTGCAGTTGAATACAAAATTCATAGGGACATTTCACACGATGGTTTTCTCCGATGAAGCTATCTCAGCGTATTTTACTAACAATAAAGCAGCAATAAAATTAAGCAGGTTTGTAGTAATGCGTTATCTTAAATGGTTTTACTCTAAAACCGACAGTGTAATTGCTCCAACTGTTTATGTGAGAAATATCTTGAAGAATGCAGGTCTGAAAAATATTAAAGTCATACCAACCGGTGTTGATTTTAATTCTATGCGTATAGAAAATAGGGAGCAAGCCAGAATTAAGCTGGGTTTAAAGAGCAAAGACAAAGTTATACTTTATTTTGGAAGAGTCAGTAAAGAAAAGAATATAGATCTTCTTATAAAAGCTGCAAAACCACTCTCTGCAGCAGGTTTTAAGGTAATAATTGCCGGCTCAGGGCCATATAACAAAGATCTTATGTACCTAAATAAAAGAATAGGAAATAAAAATGTAATATTCACGGGGTTTATAAAAGAAGAGGACATTCCTTTCTATTATTCTGCTGCGGATATACTCTGTAATCCTTCTACATTTGAAACGCAGGGCATAGTGGATTTATATGCTGCTTTTTATAAAGTTCCTATATTACTGCCAGAGAAAGGCGCTCAAGAAGAGCTACTTAAATATTCAAGATGCGGGGAAAAATTTAACGCACACAGCATAAACAATTTAGTAGAAAAGGCTAATTACATTTACGACAATGAACACAAATATAAATTTAATGGGATAATAAAAGAATTTGACATAACAAGAACTGTAGACAAACTTATAGCAATTTATAGCTAAATTTAAATACTTAAATCTATTTAATACTAAAAATACTTTTATGGTTATGGATAAACTTGCAAGTAAGTCAGTGATTCTAGTTCTAATACTATTATCTTCGGTATTTTTAATTGGAAATGCTCACGCTTTAAAAGTAAGTCCGAATTCTATAACAGTGCAGAGCAATGCAGTTTCATATTTTAACTTTACTTTTTATAATAATGAGAATACCACCCAGAATATCTCTCTTAATGTCGGTAGAGCTTCTATAATATATTCTGGTTATTTTAACAGCATAGGTGCATTCCCACAGGAATTCCAGCTCCTTCCTGGCCAAACAAAGACAGTTTTGTTTTCTTTTGAATCTAAAGATGTTTTCTTTTCCTACCCAATATCTATGCAAATTCCTTATAGTGCAAATGGAGTACAAACTTACTTTAATGTAAGTGCTGCTATAATCCCTATAACCAAAACTTCGATATATCTGTATTCAATAAATTCTTCTAAGTCATTCTACCCTTACAGTACAATTTACTTCCAGGTAAACATAATGAATTCTCTGGATCAAACAGGTTTAATACTTCCATTTGTTTACAACCTATCTAGCCAAGGGAAACTTGTTTATTCTGCGTCAAAAAATGAGGTCATTAGTAATTTTGGCTTAAATGCATTTAATTTTACAATACCTATAAACACTCTAAGTTCTTTATTGCCTCCTGGGAAATATAATATCTCGGTTTATACAAATTACAATAAAAATTCCTCTACACTCTATTTTCCAGTTAAAATTTTACCATATTACAAACCAATAATAAGCAAAACATCTAGCTTTAACATATTTGGTGGAACTGCCAGTATAACCGTAAAAAATGAGGGTAATATACCTATAAACAAGAGCGATGTTAACTTAACCGTTGGAGGGTTTAATTCATTATTTTTAGTTGGGAAGTCATCGTCTAACGGGTCAGCAGTTTTGGTTAATAATTCGTTAGAGCCTTCAATAAATTCATTATTGCCGGGTCAGAGTATAACTCTTAGCTATTCGGTGTCTTACTACCCAATCTACCTTATAATTTTAATAATAATCCTAGCATTTGTTATATTCCTTTATTTCAATAGGAAAGTAGTACTTAAAAAAGAAGTTATAGAACATAAAGCAGTAGATGGTTTCATAGATGTAAAAGTTGCATTAAGACTTAAGAATGTGTCTAGGAAGAAAATATATGGTATAGAATTAGAAGATGACATCCCACCAAATTCCTTAAAAATTGCAAAAGCAGGCCAGAAAGAAGGCAAGATAACGAATCACGGAAGTAATATGCGGATATCCTGGAAAGAAGAGGAGCTTAATCCGAACGACGAAATAATAGTAATGTATGAAGTTAAGAGTAAAATTGGAATAGTCGGCAGCTTTGAACTAGGAAAAGCAAATGTAAAGTTTGATTTTAATGGAAGAAGCTACAAAAAGATGTCAAATTCCTTAGTTTTGCACATTAAACCTTAATTTTTAACGGCTGATTAAAACTTTAAATAGTTGTAATTGATTTTTTAAAGAATACAAGCCCCGATAGTCTAGTGGTCTAGGATAGTGCCCTGTCACGGCATTGACGCGGGTCCGAATCCCGCTCGGGGCGCTTTTCTTTTATTTAACATTCATTTTTGGTCTTATTTAAATAGCTATATATACTTTGTTAACCTATTAATCAAATGCAAAAATATTCTATTGAAGCTTTGAATCTAAATAAAAGGTATGGTCAGTTTAATGCCTTGTCTGATATTAACCTAAAAATAGAAGGGAATAAATGCGTAGGTTTTTTAGGTCCAAATGGCGCGGGTAAAACCACTACTTTAAAGATATTTACAGACATGATTAAGCCTTCAAGTGGGCAGGCCTTTATTAATGGCATTGACGTGAATCATGAAAAAAAGAAGGCTTTAAAATCTGTGGGGGCATTAATTGAGACGCCAGAGATATATCCCTCTTTAACTGAAAGAGAAGCGCTTTCTATGATAGGGCAGATAAAAGGAATACCAAAAGAAAAACTAACTGAAAACATAATAAAAGTAGCAGATAGAGTAAAAATGAAAGAGTGGCTGGATAAAAAGGTTGGAAAGATGTCAAAAGGCATGAAACAAAGGATAAATATTGCTGCAGCGCTTCTTGGTGACCCAGATGTTATATTGCTAGATGAACCTACCAGCGGATTAGATCCAAGAGGTATGAGTGAGGTAAGAGACATAATAAAGGAGTTAAAAAAGGAGAATCACCTGATATTTATGAGTTCTCATATACTAAGTGAGGTTTCTGAAATTTGTGATGAAGTAGCTATGATAAATCACGGTAAGCTTCTTGCTTACGGAAGCATATCTGATGTAGTTACCAAATTTCAAAGTAAAAATAAGAACATTGTTAGTATTTCTTTTGCGTCTCCTTTAACAAAGTTACAAACAGATAAAATAAAGAAAATCAAGGGGGTTATAAGAGTAGAAATAATAGACCGTCTAAATCTGAATATTACTGTTGACAGTAATCCAAAAAAACAGTCTGAGATTCTATCTTCTTTAGTTAAGTTAAAGCTTGGTTTAACCGCCTTTAAACCTTCTTCAGGGTTAGAAGACGCTTATTTAAGTGTTTTCAAGGAGGTCGCATGATGGAAAATACTAACTTCGGCGATAAAAATATAGTTCCAAGTAGTTTTATGCAGACGTTCCTGATTGCAAAATATACCTCAATAGATTACCTTCGATCTAGAAAGTTTTTGATACTTCTGATTATTGCAGTATTGATAGGTATTCTTTTGACAACTATTGTCGGGTATTTTAGACCTTCTTCATTTCTGAGTTCACCACTTTCTTTCTATTCTAGTTGGTGGGGAATGTCTGTCACGTTTATAATCATACTTTCCGCAGTTTTCTTTGGAGGCGATGCTATCTCCGGAGAATTTCAAAATAAAACAGGCTATTTCACTGTGGGCAATCCTATTAGGAGATCCTCTATTTATATCGGTAAATTCCTAGCTGCTGTTCTATTTTCATTAATGATCTTATTGGTTTTTACAGCAATAACAGTTGGGAATGCTGCGTATTACTTTAATAGTTCTAGTGTTCCTTACCAATTTATTGAATCTTTGCTCCTATCAGTATTGTACATAGTTTCCGCCATGGGTCTAGTATTTTTCTTTAGCTCTATGTTTAAAAGCAGTACTATATCAATAATAGTTGCAGTAATACTCCTTCTTTTTGTTTTCTCCTTATTGCAGACTTTGGTAGGTACATTAGCGCATGTTCAGCCTTGGTTTATACTTACATATGGTGCACAGTCTATCTCAAACGTCCTTTCCAATCCTTACCCGCCAGCTGTTGTGAGTCTTCCGCTGTCTGCTAGAGCCTCCTTTTCAATAAGTAGTTATTACGTAAGATTGGGAGAAGGGGTCCTAATAATGTTTTTCTATTTTATAGTTACAACAGTAGCAGGATTATTTTTATTTGAGAAAAAAGAATTCAATTAATTTAACCTTAATCTGTCCTATTACGGTTTTTGGTGAATCTATATAAGATTCTGTTTTGCTTTTTTAGGTAATTATAGGGGGTATAACATGGTACAAACTAATTTTAATGGCCTTTAATGTGGGCTCTTGCTTTCTTTTATATCTCTTTAAGTTTTAAATAAAATATTTATTGCCGCAAACTGTTCAAATTCACGACATATCCTTCTACTTGATATTTATTTGCGTCTAAGTACCCTTTAGTTTCAAGTTTCATTTTAGTATAACTCTTTTTCAGGTTTATATCCTCCAGGTATTCGGCAAACCTCTTAGCGGTTTCATTTATTCCATTACTGTTGAATATTATCTGTTGGCATTCTTTGGATATTGCCCTTTGTATAAGGTCCTTATAAACAATCTCAAATATCTTATGTTTCCTAAAAGTACGATGTCCTTCAACAGAATCCACAAGGAAGTTTTCATTTTCTTTGTAGCAGATAGCACTGCCCACGCTTTTGCCGTTTATATCATACCTAATTATGCTGAACCTATCATCTTTGCAATAGTTATATTCTCCCTCGCCATAGTTCTGCGGGAAATAAACACATGCTATCTGAATACGATTATCATAGTCAACCGGATTATTGCTTTCAACAGCATATAGGACATTACTCCCTTGAACAAAATTTCCGTTGTTATAATTTGAAAATAACAAAATCTCATTTATGAGTTTATTATTTGTATCTTCAAGTAACCTCAAAGCGCCGGGTATATCTTCATTTTTTATGTAGTTTGATAATTTTTTCATCAGTTTTGCTTTATAATTTGAATTAAATTCGTTTCTAGCTCTTTTTACAGTCTTTTCTCCAACTATTTGGGATAAGGTTTTAAATGCTTCATTATCATCTTTCTTATTTTTTGAACCAGTTATTGCTATAATCGAAAGGTATGGCAATTTTCTTTTATCTAAATCCAATAAGCCTCCATTATCATTACTAGCCAGGGAGTATTCTCTGGGATCTTTTTCTGATGAATTATTTATCAAGTCTAAAATCTTTTCTCTATAATTTTCTTCAGTTGAGAAAAATGTTAAGGCCTTGTCAAGGCTTATTTTCTTTTTAATGCCGTACTTATCAGATAAGTAGTTGTTGACTATACCAGTATAATCCGATAAATTATCTTTGTTAGGTCTTATTAATTGATTGTCTGACTTCAAATAATTTGCGACGGCATTAAAATGTTCTCTTCCGTCTATAATTCTGTCAAGCCCTTCTTTGTGTATTTTTATAAGGTCTTTAGTATCTAAAAAAGACGCCACGACGCTGCCAACCTTTTTTATCAGCTTGCAAACGCTATTAATTGCCTCTTCACTATCATCAATGTTAAAAACCTTAAAAAGTATTTTGGTTATATCTTCGGCAACCCCTCCATGATGGCTTTCAACAGTATTTACTACACTATCAAGTGACATTATCTCTGAGAATTTATTTACATTATAATCTATCTTATATTCTATATCTTTATACGCTAGTTCCCCAAATTTTTCAATTATAAAATTATTAACTAAAGGTTCTTTAAATCTATTAGCGGTTTTTATAACTTTTTCCAAAGACATAATCTCAGCTAATTTTATTACAGTATCGCTGTCTTTTGTATGATATCTAGAATCTTTGAATATTTTAGATATACTGTTAGTAGCTATTTCAGGGTACTTATTTAACGTTTCTATAACCAACTCAGTTGCTTTATTGTTGTAGGTGCTGGCAACAGAAGCTACTGCTTCAGCAGTCATAATAGCATTTTTATCCTCCTGTTTCATAATCAATTTAGCAGTCAAATCCACTAAATTCTGACTGGAAGTATAAATGGCAATGTCACTAATTTGATTGGTAATAAAAACTGCATTTTCTTCTTTGTAATTATGTATAGTGTTTACTATATTATCACGTGACATTATCTCTGAGAATTTTATTATGTTTTTCTTATTATAAATTACATCTTTGTAGGCAATATCCATAAACTTTTGGAGAATGCTGCTATTTGCATATCCTTTATAACTTTCAATAGTGTTCACTATATCATCTAATGACATTTTTTTTAAGTAATTTATTATTGTTTCTTTCTCTTTTGTGCGATAAAGAATGCCTTTTAACCCAAAAGCAATGTTATATGCGGTTTTTCCAGTATACTTTGCAATGGCTTTCTCAAATGCATTTTTAATCTCAGGCTCTAAAGACAGGTCCCGGAATTCATTGCTTGTTAGTATTTCCTTAACTTTCATCTTTATCTAAGATATAAATAGTATATATACTTTATGTATACTAAGACTACTTATCTGTAGTGAAACATTTCAAATCTTGCAGGTTTATGTGTATTTTACTAAAATAAACATACGCTCTTAAGAAACATAAAAATTTAGAAAAGGTATGCCTAAAAATAGTTAAAGATTAACTACTTTTCAAAAATAAAAGTATTTATATGAGTATACTTCATTTCAAAATAATAAACGGAGGTGTTATGGGAAAAGTTAAGCAAAAACTTTCGGCATTACTAGCAGGTGTTACAGGAGCAGGTTTACTTGCAGGAGGAGCTGTCGAAGAGGCAAAAGCAGAAGTATACTACAATCAGTATGATACTCTGTATAATCAGGACTGGAACAAGTTCTACACTATTTGGAAGGACCCACATAGTACGTTAAGAGCGCAGTACCCCCTTTATTCTATGTTTAGAAATGGGTTTAACGCTGCATTTAACCAGGATTTTGGGTACTTACTTGGAAAGGCTTCACCATACCAAAACGATGCGACACTTTTATTCGCTTTCGGAGCAGTTGGAGTTGCAATCTCAGGGTATTTATTTTATAAATACAAGAAGCAGTCCAAAGCAGAAAATCCTGTAAGTAAAAAAGAGTAATTTTTGTTTGGCCATTCATTTTTAAATGGCCTTTTTTATATTTTTAAAGTTCTAATTTCTTAATATACTAATGGCAGACAGAGTAAAAGGCGTAAGGGATTTTATAGGTATAACTGCTGTTTTAAGGCAGCAGGCCCTTGAGACAATAAGAAAATCATATGAATTATTTGGCTTTGAGCCAATTGAAACACCCTCTTTTGAATACCTATCTCTGTTTACAAATAAATCTGGCCCTGAGATAGAATCGCAGCTTTATTCTTTTGAGGATAAAAAAGGAGAGAAACTTGCATTGAGGCCTGAACATACTATATCTAAATTAAGAGTCGTTTCCGGAAATAAGTCTCTCGTTTTTCCACTTAGAGCTTACAGCATGGGAAATGTTTGGAGGTATGAAGACACTAAAAAAGGCAGATGGAGGGAGTTTATACAGGCAGACATAGATGTCTTTGGCTCATCGGATCTAAAATATGATTCAGAGATTATAGCCTGCATAGATTTTACGCTTAAAAAACTAGGGATAACAAACTATAAAATAAATGTAAGCAACAGGAAGATACTTACCTCTTTAATGGAAAATTTACAGGTTGATATCGAAAAAATTGTCCAGGTTTTGAGGGAGATCGATAAAGTAAATAAGATCGGGGTAGACGAAGTTATCAAGAGGGTAAGCGAGTTAATAGGTAGTGATAAAGCTGGAAAAGTAAAAGATTACCTGAATGGGAAAGAAATTTCTGGGATAGACGGGATAGACGATGTTAATTACTTAATCTCAGACCTAAAGAAGAATTACGGTATAGATGGGGTGTACTTTGATAGGTCATTAGTACGTGGGCAAGATTATTATGATGGAAGCATATTCGAATTTGAGTTTACGGACGGAGAACTAAAAGGGGTGGTACTTGCCGGGGGAGGGAGATACGATAAAATAAGCATGAAATTCGATTCAGATTTCCCGATAGTCGGTGGAGCAATAGGTTTTGACGTGGTAATGGAGGTTTTAACTTCCAGTTATAAAAATGAATTTTATAAGACTTTTTGTGTTCTTAGCGTAGATGATATGGATACTGCAAGGAAAATAGCTACTGACCTGAGAAATAATGGGGTAGTTACAGATATAGTTTTGGATGATGCACCCTTATCTAAGGGTTTAAATTATTGTAATGCAAAGAAAATCAAGTATGCAATAATAGTTGGCAAAAGGGATTTACAGGACGATTTAGTAACAGTAAGAGATTTAGAGACTAAGCTGGAAATGAAATTTAAATTAAATTCTCTAATAAAAGAAATAAAAAATTTAGTATAATCTATTTAGGTATGTCTTAAATACTAAGAATTTATTAAAATAATATGAAAAAGCTTGCCTTTATTAGTGAAGTTTTATTTACATCAATTAACTGGCAGGGCTACCTTTTTTCATATTCAATTAAGACAAGGTAATTTGCCCAAATAATCTCCAATTCTTAAAGGATTTTGTTTGGGTTTTGATCTAAATAAAATATTTTTGGTTAATTTCCACATGGTTATTATTAAATAATTAGCAAAAAGTGAGGTGAAATAAGAATGGTAAAAATGAAAAATTATAGGTTTATGAGGGGATTCAGTGTAAAAATTGTAAATTTTATTAAAATTTTAGATAATAACTTAGAATTTTTTGAAGAAAAAGTATATAAGGAAGATATCTTCCTATATATGTTGGGGGTTGAGTAATATGGTGGAAAAAGCAGCTTTTAAACAAAAGATGAGTTTAGAAGAATTTTTAAGTTTTAGTAAGGATAAACCCGAATTGTTCTATAATGCAAATCAACGGGCCCTTGAAGCAATAGAATCTTATGGCAAAAAAGATAGAAAATGGCAATTTTTAGTTAAGCAATCAGATGATAAAAGAAATGTAAAGACTAGGTATGATTCAAGTGATTTTGCAGATGAATTTGTTTCTTTCCTAAAAAGAGCAGCAAGAAACAGTGATATGAGAAACAAGCTTACTGTAATAATTTCTCCACCTGGTGCAGGTAAAAGCGAGTTTCTAAATACCTTATCTGAAACATTGAGGGTTTATTCCGAGGAAAAAGGCATACAATATATACTAAAATTAGACTTAGATTCACTTGAAAATAACCCGGCTTTAAACGATTTAGATGCTAGTCAAAAAAAGAAGTTTATTGAAGATGTTCATTCTCAGTTAGGTTCAACTGGAAAAAGAAAATTAACCTTAGGAGAGAACATACAGAATGAGATATATCTCCTGCAAAAGAGACGCGGTTCTTCAAAGAAGACAGATATAGAAGAATTAATTGAAAAAATGGATAAAAAAGACAAAGAATACTGGACTATCCCAAGCATAAATAAAAGAAGCGCAGTGAGCTCAACTTTAAACAAGATAAAAGGAACTATAGTAGATTCTTTAAGCCAATTTATCCAAAAAGATAACAGGCCAGATGAAGAAAAAATACAAAAAATACTCGAAAAATTAATAACTGTTGAACGTGCTACCGATGAGGATATAATCCACATCTCTGAGCCAGTTGTTGCAGCTGATGACCAGCACTTAGATTATAAAGGTATATTTGGAGGGAAGTTATTCTACAAGAAATTAAATGAGCTTGGAGGAGACAATTCAAATGTTTTGGCGTATGATTTTGGTATACTTGGTAGCCAATCAGCACCTTCCCCAAGAGGCAACATAATATACATAAGTGAAGTTCTTAAAGGATCCTCATCCTTCGCGAATTCTTTGCTTGATTTCGTACAAGATACTAGAACAAAGGTTTCTCCTTCGTTTAAGGAATCCTTTGATGCTATAATGATAGGAACTACAAATATGGACGACTACAAAAAAATAGCTGATAGCATAAAACCTTACCTTCTGCGTAGGTCAAATATAATAGTATTTAGATCTATGACTAAGCTCTCTGATGCTGAAACTGCACTAAGCGATATATATTCACATGCATCAAAAGAACTAGATATACATTACCCTCCGCATTTTTTAAGGATGCTGGCAAGGTTATGGGTAGAGGGCAGCTTGTCAAATTATCCGAATGTTAGCTTAAAAGACAAAGCAGATATATACAACGGCGTTTCAATACCTGAAATAAAAGTGTCTTTAGAGGATATTTTAAGGGAAGCAAATCAGAAACCTATTTTAGAATTAGAGGAGGGTGTAAAACTCGGTATTCCTTACGATGATATGGTGAAATCGCCATCAAAGTTCCTCTCTTATGCAAATCTTTGCAAAAATAGGGAACTTGAATTAAGGGATATACCCAAAGATGAACTTAACGAAAAGTTATGCCTTGGAAGAATTTTAGATGAAGCAAATGGTACGAGGTATATAGAAGATTTTCTAAATACCTTAGAAGATCTCTCTCCTGAAACTAAGGTAAGGGTTCAGCCAAGGGAAAACGGTGAAGGTTCTGTTATAGTTGGTGATGCATATAATGAGATAAAAAGAATGATGAAAAATGATGTATCAATGGTAGAATATGGCTCTGAAAAAGTACAGGATCTTGTAAATAAATATATAATAAATGTATACTACATAAACAAAACAGGCGGAGACAACGACAAAAAAGTCAGAGTTCCTATGTTTGGCACAGTACAACCTATAGACTACGATTTCGTAAATGATTTGGAGAAAAGAGCAAATATTAGAAGTGATGTTATAAGAGATAGTGTATACAGTATAATAAATGACGCCTCAGTAGCAAACAATAAGAAGAATGTCGACGAGCTAGTTAAAATGCTGACACCTACAATTATCGAAAGGTATCCTGAGCTTACAAATGGAGTTGTAGACAAATTAAGCTCATCAGTAGCTGGGACAGCTACCGAACTTGATAGAAGTAGGATAATTAGCAAATTGCGCGACGTTGGTTATTGTAATCAATGCGCAGAAGTTGCCTATCACATGTTTGTATCAAAAGATTAGGTTGCATTTATGGATAGAAAAGGCCTTCAAAGCCTAGTTGGAGAAAAAGAAAAAAGTACTGTCGAACGTATAAAAGAAAGCGTAAAATCAGAAGAATCTTTAAGTGACATACACGGTATAACTGATGTAAAAGAAAATCTGATGAGCGCTTTGGATAAGGCATCTTTTATTTCTAGACAGGGTTATACGCCTTTATTGCTATTGATAGGCCCTAGCGGCAGTGGAAAGACTGAAATCATAAACAGCTTAGTACGTGGATATAAGAAGTATTCAATCTCAAAAGACATATTTACCTTGTGTATAGAAGGTAAAAAATGTAAATATAACGAGAATCCATACAACCTATATAGGTCTGTATTGCCTTTGAAGGAATTAAATAACGGTTCAGATAATGCAATGAACAATAAACGCCCAGAACTATGCTATCAATGCGAGTCTAATCTAGAAAAGATTATCAAAAATGGGGAAATAGAACAAAGTAAAATAGAATTAGAAAAAGTTTTTCCAAAGTCTTCAACTGTTGAGTTTGGCGACAGTTTTTTACTTCCTTCATTCATAAACGTTATAATGAACTCAAATAGATCTATACTTACTATAAGTGCAGATAAAAGTAAAATTGAGGAAATTAATCCAAAGGTATTTCAACTGTTAAATAATATCTATGACAATAATTTCTCTGATAATTCTGGTAATAAGGTTCCTTTAGATAGCTTGATAATTATGCACAGTAATGAAAGCTTTATGGAGTTAAATGAAGACCGTAAAAGAGAATCGAGACCCTTACTCGAGAGGATAATACGTGTAGATGTCAGACGTAATCTTTCATACTCAGAAGAAATAAAGGTTGCTAAAGAATCTAATATTCCAATTGAAAAAGCTGTCCCAAATTTCTTGGAGTATATCTCAAAATTAAATGTATTATCAAGGCTTACTTTTGAGGATCTACACGGTAAAGAAAATGAATTCATTGATAACACTTTGGAATTACTTGATTTCTATGATTCAAATCGTCTAAAAGAACTAGAAAGGAAAACAACTGAGTCAATGTCAAATTTTCTTGGGGATTTACTGCCAGGTTATACGCCTTACACCTCTGAAATTGATTCTGAAAAAAGCAAATATCTTAAAGATGCTGCAAGGTTATTTATATTTGATTCAAAAAATCAATCAGCGTATAAAAGCGGTTGGACTGCTGGCATTTCTCCTAGGGCTATAAGCAGCATACTAGATTTGAACAGTTCTTCTGATAAATTGACAAAATATCTCTCCTTTTCGGATGTGGTGGATTACTTTAATAAAAATGAAGAAAAAATCTCTGAACAGATAAGACAGCCAATAAAAGAGTACATTGATTCAGTTGTTACCAATGATGTTAAATTTGAAATCTCTTCTGCATTACTTTCTTTTTACTTTGGTGAGCACTTTAATGATTATACCGAAACAATAACAAGATATGTTAACTCAATTATCTCTATTAATCAAGGAAAAGATTTTAGGGATACAAACGAGTATTTATCCGAAGCTAGTAGATACTTTGATTTAGATGTTTTAAAGAACCAGATTGATTCATTCAAGTCGAAAGTAGTACCTCTAAATATAGTAAACTATCAAACAAAATTTGATGAGCTTTTGCATTTTCTTGTCTCTAGTAAGGGAGAGTTTATAAAAACCGAGAAAAAATATGATAATTTTATTGGAGGAAACGAGGTAGATAAAAGCTCAGAATTATATTCTTACATAAAAAATTTCTTGAAAGAAAAAAGAGGGTATTTTGATGAATCAATTGAAGATGCATTCAGGATATACAAAGAGAGGAGGTTATTCAATGACAAGTGAATTAGGAGATGCTGAAGATAAATACCGTAAGAAGATAGATGATGAAGATGATTTAATCCTTACGTCTAAAGATATAATGAACATAACTGATGGTAAAGTTATAAAAACTGTTCCACTTAAAATAAACCCAACTATTTCATACTCTGGTTTAGGTAATGGAGATGGAGATGGTAATGGAGATGGAGATCCTGATGAAGGCAGCGAAAAAGGTGGAGAAGGAGATAATTCTAAGGTAAAAGTTGGTGTAGACAAAAGAAGGCTTAAGCAAATGATGGAGAATTGGGGTCTTTCTTTTTCTAAACCAGGTAAGAAAAATAGAAAACTTTACAAGTTGCTAACAGCAGAGAATGGGGTAGATGAAAACCAAGAAAAAACTATTGAGGCAATGTTAGATAGGCAAATGGCAACAGGCTACTTTGCTAAAAATGGTTTTAAAGTAGATGTATGGGATGAAGACCTGCGTTATAACTTGATTGAAGAGAAGCTTATACCAAATTTATCTGCTACCTTCATTATAATGAGAGATATCAGTGGTTCTATGGAGGCTTACGGTGAGTTTTCAGCTACAATAGCCGGCTTAATAGAATTTTGGTTGAAAGAGAAATATGAAAATACTGTGAAAATAAGGTATATTGCCCACACTGATAGCGCATTTGAACATGATCCTCGTAAAAGAGAAGATTTCTTTAAGTTATCATCAAATGGTGGAACGGCTTTTAATCCTGCTTATAAATTAGTTATAGACATGATGGACGGAACTTCATATTCTTCTAATTTAACATACAAAGAAAGGATAGATTATCAATCAGAGGACGTATTTTTACTTCATATAACCGATGGGGATAATTATATTGCTGAAAATGAAGCAGTACACGAAACTCTTAAAAAACTATTTCCCAGACTTACAAAGGCGTTTTATCTACAAGTTGGAGGTTATTCTGACCAGTTTTACAATATGATAAAATCCGTTGATCCTGAAAAATTAAGTGAAGTAAAATCCGGTAATGATGTATCTTATGGTAATGTAAAGAAAGTATTGGACGCTCTTTTGAATTGATATGGCAGAAAAATCACTTGAAAATTTATTAATTGACGGAAATAAGGTCAATATAATAGTTACACGCGGTTCCAAAATCGATGAAAGGTATACACAAGAAGCAAGGAAAATAGCATATTTCATGGTAAATAAGCTAGGTTTATCTTTCGGTAATGTAGAATTTAAGTTATTAGATAATGAAGAATTTGCAGAGAATGTTGCTCTTTATAGCACCCCGCTGCCGTCATGGGAAGCTGGCCAAGAAAAGTTATTAGAAGAGAACAATATGAAGTACCGCCAGGGGGTTCTATATGAAATGTTAGGGCATAAATTTTATAACCCTATAGAAAAAAAGGAGTATACCACAGTTTATATAAATAAAAATGATACCTATGAAGAAGTTTTAAGCGTTATGGCGCATGTATACGGTCACTTACATGTAGAATATAATAATAAACTTGCAAAGACTATCACTTCAAATGCTAATAAGCACGATTTTTATAGAAATAGGTACAGAGAAATGGAACATAGGCTGGATGTTAAAACTGTAGAAAAAGCATATGACTACGCTCAGACTTTAAGTGGTCTTATTGATATGTTCCCAGATTTTCATAAGGGTAAAAATAAAGACTACTACAATAAAGAGGAAATATACCCCGAAGAAGATGTCTATGATATTTACAAGTTCACTCTAGATAACGTTAGATTTAACTCATGGGAAAAAGAACTTTTTGAGATGATATATGACATAAATCAGCTTAGGAAAGAAGCCAGAATTAAAATAATGCATGAAGGTTTTGCTACATTTGTTCAGGATAAATATGCTGAGGAAGTAGCAAAACATGATATAGGCGCTGGGTTTAAAATGAAAAATCAGATATTAAGTGTTGCAGATGTTTTGTCTCCGCCACAACTACCATACTATCTAGGATTAAGATTGTTTAAAGATATAGAAAAAAGATGGGATGAAGGTAGACATGGGATTCTTTATAACCTGCTTTCAGATGGGGAGAAAAGTTTGTATTTAAAGCGGGAAAATAAAGGTTTGTCAGAGATATTAGAGATAGTTAAATCATATACCGATTGGGAATTTATTTTTTCATATGCCGATAACAACTTTTTCAAATCATTGGTTAAAGAAATAGAAGAAAAGACCAATATGCTTATAGACAGGATGTTTGGTGGGAAATATCCAGATCATGTTATAGATTTGATAAAACGGGCAAATACTAAAGATCTAGACCCAAATATACTCCGTTTTCAACTACTTTTAGAAACTGAAAATTATGGTCCAATTTTATATGTGCCAAAGGGCACTTTTAAAGGCAGTAACCTTACATTAAGACAGGACCTTAGCTTTCTAAAAAGGTATGTTGGAGAACTTCCAGAAGAACAAAAGATACAGTTTGAAGAGGAAGCAAATCAGATGTTTAGTCTATACAATAATTATACTATAAAATCCTTACATAGAATTTCAAGAATTTGGAAGATACCGGTAACGCTTCAAACCATGGATAGTTCTGGCAGTAATATTAGCTTAACAAGCGACGGAAATAAACTTTATATGTCTAAAAATGGTAAAGGGCCAAAGTTCGAGGATTAGTCTATAGTTTTAAACTTTATATTAGAAGATGTCATAAGAAAACATATTGTAGGAAATGTTTCCCACTTTTAAAATTTATGTACTATTATAAACTATAAATAAAAATATGGATAATAAAGATTTTGTATTGAGAGCAAGAAAAAAGATAAAAGAAGGCTTATCAATTGATGATCTTATTCGAAAGCTTATTGCATTTTCGGATTCATTAGAAAAAGGTGAAAATACAATATTCGAACAGTTAAATGACCTTTATTTTCTTTATTATCCTGAAGCTGCAGACAAATTAAAAGAAAGGGACAAGTTTATAGATAAATTGAAGGAAGCTTGCGACAGAGGTAGCATATCTAAAATCTTAGATATAAGTGCAGAAAGTATGGGATATGACTTCCAAGATGATGAAATCCAGCTTTTATCCCTTTCGGTAAATGAAATAAACAATATAGCAAACTTGAGAGAGATAGTAAATGAACGGCTTAAGGACATTATAAAAAAGAATTACCCCAATTTAACCGCAGTTTTAGGCACTGAAATAACTGCTAGAATGATATATCTGGCAGGCAGTTCACATTCGCTTATGTTAATGCCGTCATCAAAAATACAGGTTTTAGGCGCAGAGAAAGCTATGTTTGCAGCAAGAAGAAAAAAAGCTACCCCCAAATATGGCATAATATATAATCATGAACTTGTTATCTCTACTCCGGAAAAGTTAAAAGGAAAAGTATCCAAGGTAATAGCCGCATATTCTTCTCTTGCTGCTAAGACCGATGTCCTTTCAAAAGAGGACAAAAGTAACAAAATTTTAGAAGATATGACAAATGACATAAAAAAAGTAAGGAGCAAAAATGGAACTTAAAAAAGTAATGGATAGAGTTTACTGGCTCTCAGACAAAAGGCGAACGCTTGTTACTTTAAGTGCATACAGTGAAAAATCTGTCTATGGGGAGAAAATTTTCAATTTAGGGGGCAAAATATACAGGGAATGGGTTCCGTATAGGAGCAAGTTTTCTGCAGCTTTTTACAAAGGTTTGAACGGTGTTGATATAAAAGATGCTTATAAGGTTTTATATCTAGGTGCTTCATCAGGAACTACCGTTTCTCATGTTTCGGACATAGTTGGTACAAATGGACAAGTTTTTGCAGTTGAAATTGCTGAGGAGATGGCAGTAAATCTTATACTCCTTGCAGAAGAACGTAATAATATATTCCCAATTGTAGATGATGCAAGGAAAGCTGAAAACTATGTAAACAATGTCCCTAAATGCGATTTGCTTTATCAAGACGTAGCACAAAGGGACCAAACTGATATTTTCATCAAAAACTCGGATTTATTCTTAAAAACTGGAAAGATTGGGATGTTTGCAATAAAAACAAGAAGTATAGATGTTTCAACAGACCCAAGAGAAGTTGTTAGAAATGAAGTAAGAAAATTAAGGGCAAAATTCGATGTTTTAAGGGAAATAAACCTTTATCCCTACCAAAAAGATCATTCATTGCTTATACTCAGGAAAAAATAATCCTGATTTTATAAGTATAACTCCAGAAAGACATTTTAAAGCCGATGAAAGCTATAAATTGATAAAATTTAAGTAATAATATATTGATAGTTAAAATCCGCTTAGTAGTTAGAAGGATTTATAACTTTAATGCGCTAATATCATTTATGGACAACAAAGACAGCCTTATAGACAGGATAGAAGAGGTAAAAAGTAAAATAGTAGATTTCGAAAATGATCTCAACATAAATTTTATTGATATTAACAAGGTAGCTAAAAATCAAAATCAGGACCTAATAAACCAGATAAATGATTATAAAGACAGGATAAATAGCATAGAACAGGAGGTATCTAAAGAGAAATTAGAGCTACCTGCAGAAGAAAAACCTCTTCTATCTAATGATAAAATTTCAAGCATAAATCCTGTTGGAACTAAAATTACGAATGAAAATTCATACAATGATCTAAAAAATAGCATCAATAAAGTTGAAATGGAAAAGCAGGAAATTGACGACATAAATAATCTATTAGAGAAACTTAAGAAGAATGTGGCAGAACAAAAAAAGGCAAATGTTGATAAAGCCCCTGTTAAAACAAAAATTGAGTCAAAAATCAGTGATAATACAGATAAACCGGTACAAAAAATTAACATGACCTCCCCAATAAAACCTATTGATTTAAAGAATGATACGGTAGCTAACACAAATAATAAACCTAGTAATTTTGTCAATAAACCCGTGCAGCAAATAAAAATCACAGAGAATGACTTGCATTCAATGTCTGAGCTCATATCAAAGCTGGATGGTTTATTAAGGTCTAATAAAGAAATAGCAGATAAGTTGGGAGAGCTATTAAAGGAAGAGAAGCAAACTTACTCTCCAACAAGCAAAAGTAATGAGCTAATCAAAAAATTAGCAATCTTGGGCTCAAGTGGAAATTTAAGCCAAATTTAAATATGCCTACTTTATTATCATATAAAGGCGGTAAAAATGAATAAAACTGTTTTTATAATAGTTGATGGTTTGGCGGACCTCCCTATAAAGCAGCTAAAAAACAAAACGCCTTTGGATTATGCTATAAAAAGTAATTTGTATAAATTTCTAAAGCACTCTAAATTTGCTTACCCAAGTGTGCTTGGGAATTTTGCCCCTCAAAGCGATTCTGGAGTTATGGCGGATTTAGGTTATGATCCTCTTAAATATTCTACAGGCAGGGGTTGGTTCGAATGTCTCGGTTTAGATATGCAACCTAAAGATGGGGATTTAAGCATTAGAGTAAATTTTGGTTCAGTTAAAAATGGTAAGCTTAACTCAGTAAGAACATATATGTCAAATCAGGAGTTGGAGGAACTTTCGGAAGAAATAAACAAAAAGGTAAATTTAAGAGAGGATTTTCAGTTTAAAGCTGGGGAGGATTATAGGGCGGGGTTGGTTTTCCGTCACTCTAAAAATGTATTCTCTCAATTTGTTTCTAATAATGAGCCAGGTTATACTGCTAAATTTTTTAAGAACGGGGCTAAAATCAGCTTTGCTACAGGGGTAAAAGACCGAGAAATACACAAAGTAAAAGCAGTGAGAAAAGAGGCTGTTTACACTGCTTCATTGCTTAATGAGTTTATATTAAAATCATCTAGTGTAATAAAAAATTCAAAGGTTTATAAGGAAAGGAAAAAGAAAGGATTAGACGCTCCAAATTATCTATTCTTAAGAGATGCTGCAAATAAAGACCCTAAACTTCCAAATATAAATCAAAAATATGGGAGGAATTGGGCAGCAGTGGTTGGAATGCCGCTTGAAAAAGGGATATCAACTGCAGCAGGCATGACATTAATATCAACTTCAGAAGAGAAGGATATAAAAAGAGATTTCTATGATAAAGTTGAAAAAACTACTAAAGCGTTATCTAAATTTGACGCGGTTTATCTTCATATAAAACAGGCAGATGCAGTTTCTCATCTTGGAAAATTCCATGAAAAATATGCAATAATTGAGGACATAGACAAAATAATAATATCTAAACTTGCTAATGTATTAGACTTGGATAAGGATACCCTTGTTTTAACCTGTGATCATGCAACTTCAAGTGAACTTAAAAGGCATCTTAATTCTAACATACCTGTATTAATATCAAATAACAAATTTGGTTTCAGCAGCAATTTCAGCGAAGTTAGTTGTTCTAATAATCACATAAAGGGAATTAAAAAGGCAGTTGATATAATGCCCTTTGTTATGTCGCTTTAGATCTCTATAAAATGACATGTTGTTATTAAATATTTGGAAAATTTATATAATTTATGGTTTCTAATAAGGATTTAGCTGAAAAGTTAGATACTATAGCTGATATTCTTGAATTAGAGGGCGTAAAATGGGAACCTAGGGCCTACAGAACTGCAGCTTTGACAATTTCTAGCCTATCTGAAGATATAAATAAAATATACAAAGAAGGAAAACTACTAGAATTAGATGGAGTGGGAAAATCCATAGCTAATTCTATAAAAGAATACTTGGAAAGCGGAAAAATGAGTAAGTATGAGGAGTTAAAGAAAAAATATCCCATAGATTTTGAAACTTTTAGAAAGATAAGGGGTTTAGGGCCAAAGAGAGCCTATTCACTTTACAAGGCTTTAGGCATAAAGGATATAGGGGACCTTAAAAAAGCATTGGATAAGGGTAAAATCCGTAATGTAGAAGGGTTTGGAGAGAAAAGCGAAGACGAAATAAGAAAAAACCTACAATCTTTTATGACAGTTAAAAGTGACAGGCTTCTTTTAGGTTATACTGTAGATTATGCTAATTCAATTATAGAAAAATTAAGGAAAAGCGGGCTTTTTGAGAAGGTTGAGCTTGCAGGTTCTATGCGAAGAATGAAAGAAACAATCGGGGATATGGACATACTTGCGATATCCAGAAAACCAGAGGTAGGGATGGATTTTTTTTCTAAGATGGATGAAGTTACGGACATTGTAGTAAAAGGCCCTACAAAAACAACAGTGGAATTGAGTATTGGAACCACTTGTGATATAAGAATACTGCCAAAAGAATCTTTCGGGGCAGCTATGCAGTACTTTACTGGTAACAAGAACCATAATGTAAAGCTAAGAAAGATTGCAATTTCTAAGGGCTTAAAATTAAATGAATATGGTCT
This sequence comes from Nanobdellota archaeon, assembly GCA_021851145.1. GTDB lineage: Archaea > Nanobdellota > Nanobdellia > Parvarchaeales > Parvarchaeaceae > Parvarchaeum. The sequence continues at coordinate 2,681 of JAJZJK010000004.1, read as the reverse complement.
TTTTAAGGGAAAAATTACAGTAGCTGGAAAGAACGAAGAAGAGATATATAATAAATTAGGGATGGAGTTTATACCTCCAGAATTAAGGGAGAACACTGGAGAGATAGAGGCTGCACAAAAAAATAAGCTTCCAAAATTAGTAGGTTATGCTGAAATTATAGGAGACCTTCATGCGCATACTAAAGACAGTGACGGTATTAACTCATTAGAAGAAATGGCTGAAGCAGCCAGTAAGAAGGGCTTAAAATACATAGCTTTTACAAATCACAGTAAGGGCTTGCCAGTTGCCAATGGCCTAGATGATAAACGATTTTCGGAATTAAATAAAAAAATAGAAAAATTCAATGAAAAAGAAGGCATAAAGGTACTAAAGGGAGTTGAGCTGGAGATATTGAAGGATGGCTCTTTGGATTTGAAGGATGAGACTTTAAAGCAGTTTGATTTTGTTATAGGTGCGCTTCATCAAAATCTTAAAATGGACAGTAAAGACTTAACAAATAGGCTAATAAAAGCGATAAATAGCGGAAAAATAAACACTGTTGCACATCCTACTGACCGGATAATTGGGCAGAGGGAAGGGTTAAAGTTGGATTTTGATAAAGTAATGGAAGCTTGCAGTAATAACAATGTTTTATTGGAAATAGATGGCTATCCTGAAAGATCGGATCTGCCATTTGATCTTGTAAAAAAAGCGAAAGACTATGCAATAAGGTTTTCATTAGGCAGCGATTCTCATAGACTGGAACATCTGCGCTTTTTGAATTTTGCATGCGCTATCGCTAGAAGAGGCTGGCTTGAAAAAAAGGATGTTATAAATACTTTAGGGTACAATGAAGTGTTAAAGCTTAAGAGGTAATTAATAAATCCTGATAATGTTATATTAAAATATGGTTGAAAGGGTCAAAAGTGGTGTAATTGGTTTTGATGCTATATCAAATGGCGGATTTGTTAAAAATAGTTTAATTGCAGTATATGGTTCTCCAGGAGCCGGAAAAAGTATTTTTTGTACAGAATTTTTAAGGGAGGGCCTCAGGAATAAAGAAAAGGTATTTTACATCAGCATGGAGCAGGATATTGATTCGTTCTTAGAGCAATGTGATGCCTTTGGATTCAATGAATTTAAGGAAAATTTAAATTCAAATTTTGTTTTTTCTAGGATGACTGGGCATGACTTTAAGAATTTTCTTTCAATAGAACTACCAAAAATACTTGAAACAAGGAAAGAAAAGCATGCTAGAATAGTTATAGACCCGCTTACTCCTTTTTTATGGGAGATAAAAGACCCTACGCTGCAGAGAAACATACTTACTGATACTTTCAAAATGCTTAGAGAATTTGGTACAACACTTATTACAATAGAAAGATATGGGGATATAAACAGAATGGAACTTTCTGAAGATATAGCTATACCGATATACCTTTCGGATATGGTAATAATATTGTCAATGATTTATAACCAAAATTTCTACCAAAAGACAATTTCAATCGTAAAAATGAGGTTTTCTTCGCATAGTACGGGTATGCACCCATTCGATATAGGAAATAATGGGATAAATATATTTCAGGATCAGCCAGTGTTTTAACGTATTTCTACAAATACTGGTGCATGGTCAGAACCTTCCTGATTTTTGATTATCCCAGAAGATTTAATCTTATTTTTAAGTTCGTTTGATACAAAAAAGTAGTCTATTCTCCAACCAATGTTGTTCTCTTTTGCACTTTTGTATAAATAAGTCCACCATGAATAGTTTCCGCTTTCTTTATTAAATATCCTAAATGTGTCTACATACCCTTTTTGTATAAACTTATCAATAAAGCCCCTCTCCTGTGTTGTAAAGCCTGCATTCCCGTCATTTTGTCTAGGTCTTGCTATATCTAAATCTGTGTGCGCAACATTAAAGTCTCCCCCAATTACTATAGGCTTTTTCTTTCTTAGTTTTTCTAAGAACTCTAATATTTTTTCGTTAAAATCCATTTTAAAATCAAGTCTACTTAGATCTCTTCTAGAATTTGGAAAGTAGCTATTTACTACAAAATAATCCTTAAGTTCTACAGTTATTACTCTGCCTTCACTGTCATATTTTTCAGAGCCTATCCCATAAATTATATTAAGAGGCTCAAATTTGCAAAGAGTTATAACTCCACTGTACCCCTTTTTTGTACTTGGGTGCATTAGATAATTAAAATACCCATTTGTTTCTATTACTTTTCCTATTTCTTCAATTTTAGTTTCCTGTAAAAGTATTACATCATATTCATTTGCTTTTATTATCTTTTGTATCTCATTTTTTCTAGCTACACTTCTTAATCCATTTACATTCCAGGAGATTATTTTCATGTATTTATAAAAAGGATATCATTTATATGAATTTATTTTATTTATACAAAAACATTCATATCCTTATTTTTATATTTAATAATATGCAATTTAAACAATTCAATAGTAAAAGAAAGGAAAAAGATCGAACATCTTCATATCCATTTACACAAATCAAGCACCTAACTCTTTTAACAAAAAATAAGAAAGCACAGCCAGCTCTAGAGTATATGATGATTTCTTAAGTCTCTATACCTTTAGATTAAAATCTTTACTACTAACTTCTTAAAACTAAATGTTTTTAATTCATGTTGGCGTTTAATAATTATGGCAGTATTGTCGCATGATGAAATAATAAAACTCC
>JAJZJK010000021.1 GCA_021851145.1 Nanobdellota archaeon | reverse complement strand
ATTCAGTTATAATGCTTTATTTTTTCTGGATCGAACAAGTACTCTTCAACTCTGTCCTTCATCTTTTCTTTTTTAGTCTTTAATTCTTCTAAGAAACTTGATATCTTTTCAGCCGCCATTTCCTTCATCTCGCCGCTCAGTATCTTGCCTGATTTATAGTCTTGGTATACTTTATCTACTTTACCTTGATCCTCCTCTAAAAAGCTGTACTCTAAGAATGCAAAGTCTATATCAGGATTTGCCCCATACTTTCTCTGCTCTTCTAAGGTATCTTTGCCGCCAGAAAACGCATATTTCATCAATTTCTTTCTAACCTGCTCTTTGCTATCCTCTAAAAATATTGCGCTTTCTTCCTTTGAAGAGGACATTTTTGCCGAATTGCCTTGTAAAGCTGGAAGAAACTTTGAGATTATTGCAGAAGGCTTGTAATACCCGAGTTTAGGAAGCACGTCCCTTGCAACTCTAAAATAAGGATCCTGATCTATAGCGTAAGGTATTAGACACCGCATCTTCTTGCCACTTAAAGCTGAAAGAAGGAAAGCAGGAGTAATCTGCATAGACGGAAAGAATACTTTCCCTATATTGTCACTGTCATTAACCCCAAACACGGCTTTTACAGTTGATACTGTAATATGTTTTGCAACATCTGTTGCATAGTAATATAGGGTTTTAGCGCTCTTATAATCAGCTATTATATGTGTCTTTTTTGGATCAAAGCCTAAACTTATTATATCTAGAATGTTGTCGTTTGTAAATTTCTCTATTTCACTCTTTTCTTTTCCGCCAATCAAAAACTTTTCATCATCAGTCATTTGTATAAGTAGGTCTACACCAAAAGTCTTTTGAAGCCAAAGCGTAAAAGTAAAAGGCAATAAGTGGCCGATATGCATCTTTCCTGAAGGGCCCCTACCAGTATAAAGGTAGAAAGGCCTGTTATTTTCATAGTCATCCAAAACTAGATTCAGTTCCCTATGGGCAAAAAAAACTTTTCTTTTAAGTAAAGGATGCAAATTTCCCTTTGAAATTTTCCTTATTCTGTTCAATAAATTATCGTTTATTAAATCCACCCCAAACTTTTCCACAAGCTTTGAATAAGCAGAATCGTTCAGCTCACCACTCACTTCCCAAGGCGTTATATTGAGCTTTTCCATTTAATTTTAATGTTTTTGTAATTATTAATAATAATTATTCTACTATATCTAAAAGTTCTTTAAGTTCATGGATTACTGCATCAGGCTTATGAACGCCTGTATTTGGAGGCAGATATTTGTCAATTAAGATAGCTTTCATGTTAGCTTCCTTTGCATTGTCTATATCTGCATCTACCCTGTCCCCTATCATTACAGTATCGGAGGGATCTACCTGTAAAAGCCTGGATACCTCTAAAAAAGGAATTTCGCTGTTTTTTCTTTGAGGGATAGTCTCTCCAGCTATTACTATTGCATCGAATAACTTTGTAAAGCTCAAACTATCAAGCCTTTCCTTTTTTAGTCCGGGCCTTACATCTGTATCAGTCAAAAGCCCTAGCTTTTTACCCCTTGATTTAAATTCTTTAAGAACATACTCGGTATCATTTGGATACTCTATTTTCTCACGTATATACATGTAGAATTTACTTGCTAAACTCTCTATTTCTTGTTCATTTAGATTAAGTGAAAGATTCTCATTTAATTTAGAAATAACTGCTTTTCTATCATACTTTCTAGAGACTAAAGGTACATCGTCAATTACTTCTTTTTGGGCCTTCAACAATTGCTGCATCAGATAATTACTTTCCAGGCCGGAACTTGCTGCAATTGCATCTACTACATCATTATAAGCACCAGATATAGCAGAATGAGTATCAACCAGAGTATTATCAAAATCAAATATCAATGCTTTTGCACTTATCTTCGCTGACATCTGTTCAATCTTTTCTTTTGCCGTTTACAGTTTTATTGTTCCAAGCATACGCTTTTAATTTTGAACTTCTCCCATATCCGCAATGAGAGCAATAATGCTTTCTCTTTAGGTACGACTCCTTGCCGCACCTTCTGCACATTACATGCGGCTGTTTTCTATTGTGCAAACCCATTGATGCTGTCGTCATATAGTTGGAGATATAAGGATTATCGTATCACCCCTTATAAAAACATTTCCAAGTTTTCTAAGAGTGTCTGCGTCTTTCTTTTCCTCTGCATTTTCCAATGTAACATTTATATGCACATCAAATGCAACTAATTTACCGGTTATAGCGTGGCCGTTCTTAAGCTCCACCAAAACCATCTTTCCCTTGGCTGAATTCAATAAATCCAAAGGCCTACTCAAAACATTTTCTGACATAACTAATCTCCATACCCTCCCATTCCGCCAGGTGGCATCTGCGGCTGCTGATTTGCAGACTTGCCTGCGGCGATTATATCATCTATCCTAAGGATCATAACTGCGACCTCACTTGCACTTTTTATCGCCTGTTTTTTTGTCCTTAAAGGCTCGATTACTCCTTCTTTATACATATCAGACACTTGGGGTTTATATACATCTAGTAGGTTTACGCCTGCCCAAGTCTTCCCTTTTTGATGTTCTGCCCTTAATTCAACAAGTATGTCGATGGGATCCAATCCGGCGTTTTCAGCCAAGGTTTTTGGAACTACCTCTAATGCATCGGCAAATGAGTTTACAGCAAGCTGTTCTCTTCCTTCTAAGCCTGTGGCGAAATCTCTTAAATTCTTAGATACTTCAAGCTCTGCAGCCCCTCCTCCAGCAACTACAGAACCTCCGTCTTCTATAACAGATTTTAAGTCTCCAAGACTGTCATCGATAGCTCTTTGTATCTCATCAACAACATGCTCTGTTCCGCCTCTTACCAAGATAGTTACTGCTTTAGGGTTCTTGCACTCTTCTATTAATGCAAGTGTTTCTCCTGCGAGCTTTTCAACGTGAACTATCCCTGCTTCACCTAAACTTTCCTTTCCAAGTTCATCAAGAGTTGCTACTACCTTAGCTCCAGTTGCTTTTCCGATCTTTTTCATGTCGCTCTCTGATACCCTGCGAAATGCAAGTATGCCTGCTTTTGAAAGAAAATGCTGCGCGGTATCATCTATTCCTTTTTGGACTATTACTACGTTTGCACCGGATGCCTTTATTTTCTCAACCATCTCCTTAAGCATATTTTCTTCTTCATCCAAAAATGCCTGTAATTGTTCTGGTTTCTCAATTCTTATCTGTGCGTCTATGTTGGTCTTCTCTATTTCCAAGGCTAAATTCAAGAGAACGACTTTTGCATTCTTAATCTCATCTGGCATGTCTGGGTGCACCTTTTCCTTGTCTATTATTACACCTTTTATCAATCTAGAGTCAAGCAAACCCCCTCCGACCTTCTTTTCTACCTTTATATCATCTAAATCCAGAGTATCATTCTTACCAGACATAGACTTTACGTGCTGAACGGCATCAACTATCAGTGATACAATATGGGAATCAGCGCCTGTGCTTTTACCAACAATTGCAGTTTTTACTATCCTGCTAAGTTCTTCTTTGTTAGAAATGTCCAAATGTAATTTTAATTTATCAAGAATTTCCTGTGCCTTGTTTGCCGCTAGCCTGTATCCTCTTGCAACCAACGTAGGATGTATGCCCTGGTCCAAAAGCGTTTCAGCATTCTTCAAAAGCTCTCCAGAGATTATAACTGCAGTGGTTGTTCCATCACCCACCTCTTCTTCCTGAGTCTTTGCAACTTCTACTATCATTTTTGCTGCAGGGTTCTCTATTTCCATGCTCTTTAAAACAGTTACACCGTCGTTTGTTATTGTTATGTCTCCTATATTGTCAACAAGCATCTTGTCCATCCCTCTAGGACCTAAAGTAGATTTAACTGCGTTAGCTACCGCTTTTGCTGCCGCTATATTATTCCTCTGAGCATCCTTTCCACTAGTTCTATTATATCCTTCTGGTAAGATGAAAATTGGTTGAATTCCTTCCGCCATATTGTACCTCCTTCTAATAACTTTAGATATATACAATGCAAGCTTGCATCGATATTTCTAATAGAGATTAGTGTTATATTTAAAGTTTTCCATTATTTTAGCGTTGTATACAATCCTTTTCTTATCTTATGAAAGAGAATTTTACTGCCAGATTATTAAAACAACCTTAAAATTTTAAAACTTTAAATTTTAAAAACTGTTCAATTGAAGATGGATAACCAAAACAGCGAGATAAGAAAAGATTATAGGACAGGGCATTATGTAGTTATAGTTCCTGGAAGAGATCATAGGCCAAAAGAGCTTGAAGTAGAAGATGAAGGGGCAAAAAACCTTAAGAACTGCCCATTTGAACCTGATACTGTTGACAGAATAAACTTAGAGATAATGCATGTAAATGAGCCTTGGACCACTATGGTTATAAAAAACAAGTTCCCGGAGCTTGATGGTTTTACACCTTTAGAATATCAAAAGGGATTCTTTACTTCTATATCTGGATACGGTTACAATGAAGTTTTGATAGAAAGCCCTAAACATTATGATAAATTTGAGGGTATGGACACAAAAAAATCCTTGGAATGGCTTAACACACTCATTGAAAGAGAAGAAGCATTGTATTCAAGGAATTATATAAAACATGTAATGGTTTTCAAAAATTATGGCGCGTCTGGAGGGGCAAGTATCGGCCACCCGCATACCCAGATAATCGCTTGGCCAGAGATATTGGGGATACCGGAAATAGAAATTGAGAATGCAAACGCCTATCTAAAAGAAAACAATTCTTGTATATATGAAGATGCAATAAAAAAAGAGAGCAGCAGAATACTTTTCGAAACTGAAAAAATAGCAGCTATTGCACCTTACAGCTCCAGATTTGCGGGAGAGTCTATGATTTTGACAAAAAGACATGTAAATTATATAATGGATTTAAGCCAAGACGAAAAAGAAGAAATTGTTGAAGGCCTCAAAAAAATAATACAAGTAAATAAAAAGTTGTTTGGGGAACAGTCCTATAATTTTGTTATCCATGAGAACAAAGCAGAAAAGGATTACCACATGCATATAGAGTTATATCCAAGGTTATCTGATCTTGCCGGTATTGAACTCGGACAAGATGTATTTGTAAATACTATGGTTCCAGAGGAATATGCTAAAAAATTCAAGGAAGAAGTAACCTCAATTTAGGCCTTTTTCTTCTAAGAACTTCCTTACGTCGATTGCGCACATGCTTCCCCATCCTGCGGCGATTACTGCTTGTTTATAGCGCTTATCCTGAACGTCTCCAGCGGCAAATACTCCTTCTTTGCTGGTTTTTGTGAAGTCATGTGTTTGTATGTATCCATTTTCGTCTATATCCAGAAAATCTTTAAAAATACTGGTATTGGGGTTGTGGCCTATAGCCAAAAAAAGACCGTCGGTCTTTAATTCACTTTCTTCATTAGTCTTTAAATTTTTTATTTTAACGCCTTCAACATGCTCATTTCCAAGTACATCAATGACCTCGCTATCCCAGATTATATTTATTTTTTTATTTGATAAAACTCTATCCTGCATTATTTTACTTGCTCTGAATTCATGCCTCCTATGTATTAATGTAACTGAACTTGTAAGGGTAGAAAGATAGCTGGCATCTTCCATTGCGCTGTCCCCTCCCCCAACTACAACTACTTTTCTATTTTTGAAGAATGCACCATCACAAACTGCACAACCTGAAACTCCTTTTCCGATGAGTCTTTTTTCATTCTCTAATCCCAACCATCTTGCAGATGCCCCTGTGGAGATTATTATAGAATAAGTTTCATATTCTTTGTCTCCTACAAAAACCTTGTAGGGATATACATTTAAATCGACTTTTGAAACATTATCAGTTATAATTCTGGTATTTAGTGATTTTGCTTGTTCTGCCATCTTATCCATAAGATCCGGGCCAAGTATAGATTTAAAACCTGGAAAATTCTCCACGGCGGATGTAAGCATCAACTGGCCCCCAACCTCAAAACCTTGTATAAACAAAGGATCTAAATTATCCCTAGTAGCATAAACGGCAGAGGTATAACCCGCTGGCCCTGAACCTATTATTATTAATTTTTCCACCATGTTAACTATCTATCATACGATATAAATAAATCTTTCTACATGATAACTTTTTATTAGACAAAATACTATTAAAGACATGGACAAATTTCTAATAGAAGTTTCATTCGAAGCTGGCAACAAAGTAGGAGGAATATGGACTGTTTTAACATCAAAATCGGCATATATCAAAAAACAATTTGGAGATAACTATTTAGCGATAGGCTTTTATAACCCCAACCAAGCAGCAGTGGAATTTATAGAAAGCCCTCCTCCCCAATACATAAAAGACGCAATGGGAGACATAAAACTAGAGGGCGTAAAAATTTACTTTGGAAAATGGTCCTCTGCAAATGATGTAAACTTAATATTAATAGATGCAAAAGAATTTGAGAATAAGCACATAAATGAAGTCAAAAAGGATTTTTGGGACAATTTTAAAATAGACTCACTAAATTCACCAGGAGATTACAATGAACCGCTTGCGTGGTCATACGCTGCAGGGGCAGTGATAGAAGCATTGAGCAAGACCATTAAACAGTCCCTAGTTGTGCAGGTCCATGAATGGCTTTCAGCAGGTTCAATACTTTACTTAAAATCTAAGAAAGTTAAGGTGCCTACAGTGTTTACAGTTCATGCTACTGTTCTTGGTAGAGCTATTTCATATTCAGGAGGTAACACAAATGTATATGTTATTTCTAATACTGGAATAACTCCGGATATGCCGTATAAGTATGGTGTTGCTGCAAAGCACTTTACTGAGAAAGCTGGAGCATTCAATGCAACCGTTTTCACAGCTGTAAGTAGCGTAGTTGCTAAGGAAGCAAGTGTAATACTTGGTAAGAAGCCTGATTTTGTAACAATAAACGGAATAGACATAGAAGATCTGCCAAAAGCTGAGGAGTTAACCGCTATGCGGGCCAATGCTAAGAAGAAACTTGATAACTTCGTTAACGCTTATTTCCTCCCCTATTATGATATTAATCCGAGCAACCTAAAAGTGTTTGTTACCAGCGGAAGGTATGAATTTTATGATAAAGGCTATGATGTTTTTATAGATGCACTAGGAAAACTTGATAAAATGATGACCGATGATAGTTATGTAATAGCACTTATAGCAGTTCCTTCTGGTACTATAGGCGTAAGAAATGACGTAGTAGCAAATTACCTTACATATGTAAGCGTAAAATCTACATTGGATGAAGATGTAAAAAACTTCGATTCTGTCATATCATCTTCAGTTGAAGTCCAAGAAGGAGTAGTTGACAAAGCGTATAGCAAGATTATAAATGACTCTAAAAGACTTGTTAAACAGCTTAGAAGACCAAAGCCTACAAACCCACCGCTTACCCCTTTCATACTGTCATATCCTGAAAATAACGACGCAATAATAAACAAACTTCATGAAAACAAACTTGAGAATTCAGCAGAGAACCATGTGAAGGTTATATTCTATCCAAAATACCTTGCAGTTGGGGATGAACTTCTAAACCTTACTTACTATGAAATGTTAGCACTTTCAACAGCAGGCTTTTTCCTGTCAAAATACGAGCCATTTGGTTATACTCCTTTGGAAGCTGCAGCTTACATGTCAATTTCATTTACGTCAGATTTCAGCGGATTCGGCCAGTATTTGTTAAATGATTATGACAAGAACTACAAAGGTGTTTTCGTTGAAAGAATGCTTGGAAAGAAAAGGGAAGCGTTTATTGCATCCATAGCGGAGGACATGATGAAAATAGCGCTTATGGGTGATGATGATTTATTGAAATTAAAGATATCAGCAAATGACCTGGCTAATCAGTTTGGCTGGGAAAAATTCCTTCCGGTTTATCTTCAGGCTTATGATGAAGCTTTAAAAAGGTTTTAACCATTGAATCAAGCTGCGAGATTATATTCATATAATTTAAATAAGCAACATAAGGCGAGGAATATGCATTAAAGTATTTGTGGATATCCCCATCAGAAAACCATTTTGTACACATGTAATAAAAATTATCAGAGGTTTGTAAAAGCCTCCACCGCTTTATTAGTTCTTCGCTTCCAGTAAGCATGACTTCCTTCTCCATAGATTTAAGTTTTTGGAAAGCCGCATCCTGCATTTGATTTCCCAGCCATGCTGACAAATCCCGGTCCATATCTGCCCAAGACAGATAGTATGGAACATCCACAACTCCCGCTGCCTTTTGCTTTATTGATTCTGATACTGTGTTAAATCCCACTCCTTTGCTTATAAGTTTGCCTGGAAGATCCTTCATAAAATCAAATATCCCTGTTTCTTTCCATTGGTGCTCTCCGAAAGTTTCATAGTCCATGAATAAGTTAACAGTCTCGCCTTCATTGTTTGCTACCCAATTGGAATATTTGTCAGCTGTCAAAGGAAACTCATTCCAAGTTGGCGTTGAAAACCTAAAGGCTATATCATCACTTAACTTATAATTCCTCATAAGAACTTTTATCTTTTCAGACGGATCAGTATATATGTAGTTTGGAGAACGCCAACCTAATATTCTGTCCCAGCCTTCTGCAATTATCCCGTCGTAGCCCATCTTTGAAACTGTGTCTGCTATTTCGTTTGAATACAATGCTTCTGTATTTCTGAAAACCCTTGGATGAAACTTAAAATAGTGATACATCAAGGATTTATGCTGCTTTACTTGCTCTATGAACTCTTCTTTATCTATTAAATAGGAAAGTGAATGATAATAAGTCTCATCTAACAATTCCATGTTGCCAGTATCAAATAATTGCTGAAAAAGCTGGATTACTTCCGGCCGGAATAGTTCGGCCTGCTCCATAAACATCCCTGTGAGGGAGAAGCTTACCTTAAATTCAGGGTACTCCTTTACAAGGTCTATAAGAAGTTTTGTCATCGGGATATAACACTTGTCTGCAACCTTATTGAATATCTCCCGGTTCTTGTCCACATCTATGAATTCCTTGTTTTCGATAAACGAATACACTCTCTTTAGCCTGTAAGGCTGGTGTACTTCAAAATAAAATGTAACATTTGGCATACCTATTTAAACGCACCAAACTTTAAATGTTTAAATAGTTTTTAAATGAGGTATGCCCCGATAGTCTAGAGGCCAAGGACATCGCCCTTTCGAGGCGGAAACCCGGGTTCAAATCCCGGTCGGGGCAT
>JAJZJK010000020.1 GCA_021851145.1 Nanobdellota archaeon | reverse complement strand
AAATTTACCCTTCATCTGACTGCCATACCTTTTCTGTCGTAAGCGGCTGCTTATTAGTAGAAATAGAAAACGTAAAAGATGGCGTACCTATAGACTTACAGTACAGCTACTACCAGAATTACAGCAATGCCAACAACTCTTTTAATTCAACAATATATTTTCTACCTTCAAGTTTCACCCGCTATTTAACGATAAAAACGCTTTTGCCAAAGGGGGCATATATACCTTCAGGCGCATATGATGTTCCAACATCTACAATAACCCCTTTAGACAACCGCTTTGAAGTATCCTGGAATCTAATAAACCAAAGCTATCCCAATATTACAGGATATTATATTAACCTTCCGTTCACAATTCAGTACAACCTAGTTATAACTAGCAAGAAACCTGCAAACCAAGATTATTACTTATATATTACTTTGATAATTGTATTTTTAGCAGCTGCAATTAGTTTGTATTTTTACATGAATAAACACAAACAAAGATCACCCAAAAAACCTAAGAATAAATCAAATAAAAAATTCGCCATTAATTTATTGAACCGTGATGAAAAATTGGTTCTTGCTTCAGTAAACAGAAAAGGCTATACATACCAGGCCGACATAATAAAAAAGACAGGGTTCTCCAAGATAAAGATAAGCAAAATTTTGTCAAAGCTGGAGAATTACAAACTTTTAAAGACAAAGCAAGAGGGCAGAGTAAATAAAGTAAAGAGGCTTTGAATATGTTCAACAAAATGAAAGGATACCGCGCTGAAAGAAACGTAAAGCTAGACTTTATAAAAAAAGGGTGGAAAGTTGTAAGAGCAGGCGGCAGTTTAGGAGAGTATGATATAATAGCATTCAAAAATGGAAAATGCATTTTTTTACAGATAAAATCCACAAACAAGAGCAAATTTTATTACTATGGTTATATGGAGGACAGTTATGCGGGTTTTCCTTTTAAATTAGTTGTGCATTTCAACAGGAAAAGGACGGTAGTAATTTCTCCACAAAAAGTTGTATCAGAAAATGACGGTGAAGACATAGACACTTTCATTGAAAAATTGAGTAGTTAACAGTTTCCAATAGTTTCCAGCAAATACTTTAATACAATTATTATTAGAAAAAGATATGAGTTTTTTTATTGAAAGGCAGTTTTTGTATACTCGGACTCAAAAACTGCTTTTATTTTTTTAACTAAATACTGCTTTTATACCTACTACTACAATGACCAGTATTATGCCCATTATTATTACAGTTCTTGGCTTTATTGTTATCTTGCTTTTATAATCTGAGTAGTACTGCACTAATCCCCCAAAAGAGGAAGGCATTCTTGTCTGAGCTTTTTTATTTAACATATTATTATATTTCATGCATTATTCTTATTAAACTTTTCGATGTGAACTATCCTGCTTAAGTCAACCTTTGGAGACACTCTTTTGATTTCTGCTTCATCTTTTATATAACCGATAGGTATTATTCCCCTCACCTTATATTTTTCAGGTATATCTAAAAGTTTTTTTATCTCATCCTGCTGGAGAGTTGCTATCCATGCGCTACCCAAACCATAGCTGCTAGCCATCAACAATATGTTCTCTATTGCCAAAGCAGCATTTTCAACACAGAACGTTTCACTATCCTCTTCATCAAAGACAGCATCCATCTTGGATTTATCGCATATAACAATCACCATAAATGGAGCTGAGTCTATATGAGGCGTAAGTGAAATATTGCTTATCGCCTTCTTTGTATCCTGATTTGTCACTATTATGAATTCGTACTCTCGTATGCCGCCGGCAGTAGGCGACTTTACCGCTGAATCTATCAATTTCAGCACTACTTCCTCATCTACTTCTTTGTCTAAGAAGGAATATACTGTTTTTCTCTTTGTAATAGCATCGTATACATCCATAAGTTTCTAAGCAATTACTTGATATATAAATATTATAAAAAGTTTTTGGCCTGCAAGAAACAAAATGAAAGCAGAAACTGCCGTATTGGCAGCTAATATGAGAGTACGATTTTACTAGGTTCAAAGATTAGACCTTATATTAAAATTTAAAATAAGAAAGTATTTATACTAGATAGATTCATTACTTTCGAATAGTCATAAGGAGGTAAATTATGGGAAAAACTATTGTAAGTGTGTATGGGTATAGTGAGAATATAGCTAATGGAAACAATTCATGGGAGCCAGTGGTTGAGGACAGATTTAACGGCGCAGTTAATCTCGCTAAATTCCTGAAAAAACATGACATAGATGTAGACATGTATATTTCTGGAGGCACTATCTCAAAGGACACGGGCAGAGTGGAAGCAGATGCAATGCAAGATTTTCTTAAGAAGAAGTATACCAATCTAGAAAAAATAATAGATGAGGTGGTTTTAGATAAAGAATCCAAAAACACACAGGACAATATCAATAAAATGGGATCTTATGCAAAGGAAGTAGGGGCAGATGCAATTTTCGGAGTTAGTAGCAGAGACCATGTTGGCAGGATAATCACACAGCAATCCTACCTGCAAAATATACCAGACTTAACAATGGGAGTATTTGCATCTAAAGGATCATACAGCATAAATGGTTCCAACGGCATAATGCCAATTATACTTGAACCACCATTCTTTGGCCAGGACAACCCTAAAGAACTGAATGGGATGTATTCTAAATTGTTCAAACTAAATCCTTACCAGAAATTAGAGATAGGGCAGGAAATTGTATACAAGGCAGAAGGAAAACAGTAATTATAATTAGCTGCAATACAACTGGGTTAGATGAACGAGATTAACTAAGATTTAGAACATTCATTTGTAATCTGTTGGCAATACACAGGGAAAGCACTAAATAAATACGGAGCATTCCTCTGGCGTTTAAAGGGAGATATCTAGTTTTTTTAGAACTAAAGTTAGTGCTTTAAATGTAAAAAATTATTATTGTTATAAGCCTAAGAATAGTTCTCTATTACTTCCGCAAGTATCTCAGCCTTTCCGCCTGTAGGCTTAGCGAGAACTTCGTTGCATACCAAACACCTAACTTCTGTAGATGCCTTTGTAAATATTACTTGCTCATTTTTGCACTTGTTGCACCTAACCTTTGAAAATTTGCCTTCTGAAGGTCTAAATATAATTTCATCCATATTACTTTATCTCCAACTTCTTTGCTTTCTTACCCCTTTTCTGGGTAGTCATTTTACCGCATTTAGTACATTTATACCTTAAATCCATTCTCTTTGACTGCTTGATACCAAGCCTTTTTGCATGCTCAAACATTGGGTAAGGAGTAGAACCATAACCGTGCTCAAGATTCCACCCTTTCCTACGGCTACCTGCAGTCAGCGTTCCCCTTTGACCGCCTTTGACTTGAACAACTTTTTGCAGAGTATGCTCTTTGCAGAATCTACAGTATCTTCTGACTTGACTTGGTAATTTCATTTAGTTTCAATAAATAGCTTAGTATTTAACTTTTTCTATATCAGAAATTACCATAATTTTAAATTTATAAGGTGTTTTATTGAGATATGTGGAGAATAATGCCATTGCTTGTTTTGGTGATATTATTGTTTTCGGTTTCAATTACACATGCATCAAAAGGAGTAAGCCTAAATTTTCAAGAGATACCGTTGCAAAGCCAGACATGCGGTTACCTTTCTCCGCAGGATATAAGAACTGCCTATAATATTTTGCCATTATATAATAACGGAATAGATGGCAGCGGACAATCAATCGCAATAGTTGTGGCATATGGAGACCAGAACATACAGCAAGATGTAAATGCTTTTGACTCCCAGTATGGTTTAAATTCTCTTACAAACGGATCTAACCTAATAGTAGAGCAGCCATTTGGAAGCCCAAGCGCCTACCCGCAAAATTGGACTTATGAAACTGATTTGGATGTAGAGGTAGCGCATTCAATTGCCCCAGGTGCCAAAATATACTTAATTGTAGCGCCAAATGATTCCTGGCTTTTCCAGACATTAAATTATACTATATATAATGTGCCGGCAGATACCATCTCACTTAGTTGGGGTTCATCAGAACTTGATTATAACCAACAGTCTATTGATTATGTAAACCAAATGCTTCAATATGCGCAATCAAATGGGATAAATGTATTCGCAGCAAGTGGTGACAGCGGTGCTTATAACGGATACAATACCCCTAATGTAAACTTCCCTGCTTCAAGTCCTAATGTTATAGCAGTAGGAGGAACAACACTTTCAGTTTACTCAAATGGAAGTTATGCATCAGAGACAGGCTGGAATGGAAGCGGAGGTGGACAAAGCCAATTCTTTGCCAGGCCGTCATTTCAACCGGATATAAGTTCATACCGCATGGTGCCGGATGTTTCATTCAATGCCGGAACGCCTCTTTGCATATACTCTGATTCAAATTGGGTCGGGCTTTACGGTACAAGTGCAGCAGCCCCTTCCTGGGCCGCAATAGACTCACTGATAAACCAAAACGCCAATGGAGATGAGGGGTACCTTGATCAACACCTATATGACGTATACGGAAGCGCTGCCAGCTTGGCCTTTCACAACATAACAAGCGGCTGCAACGGAGTATACTGCGCAGACGGTAAATACAATGAGGTTACAGGGCTTGGTTCTCCGAATGTTTATCCTCTTGTCGAATTGCTCTCAAACACAACTGATGAGATTTACTTTAATGATCCTGTAAACGGGATATTTAGCATAAACGGAAAAAACTACACTAATTCTGTAACCTTAAAGCTAACTTTTGGAGAGAGGGTTACTTTAACAGCTTATTCCCAGAACATAAGCTTAAGCTCAAAAAAATCTTTTGATGATTATTCAGGAATTGTAAGCGACAGCAACAGAACCGTTTCGTTTTTTGTAAACCAATCCGGCACTATAAATGTTAATTTTTCTCTTTACTACCTGGTAAATGAGTATAGCTACAATGGAATAAACAATGCAAGCAGATACGTTGAGAATGGAAGCACCTTTATCATATCTGCAGCGAAGCTGGAGAATTACTCGGATTACCAGGACGTGCTTGTGGGATTCGAAATAGACAACGGGACTTTAATACAAAAATCTAATTACTCTTTAGAGGTCTTATCCCCTTTTAACGTGAGCTTTTCCTGGAATGAAGACCCGAAAGTAACTTTTAATTTCGTGAATGGGACAACGGGATTGTACACTAACATATCTTATTATGCAAACATCCCTCTGTCTAAAAAAACCATAGAGAAGCATTCATTAATAAAAGACGGAAGCTATGTTTACTCCTTAGATAATTCTAACTTCTATGTAAATTCGGTACCCCAGATAATAAATGGAAACAGATATGTTTCTTTAAATTTGACTAAAGGTTTTGAAAGTAACATAAACATAAATTTCATAAAAGAATACAACTATACATTAAACTTCCTTTCGAAACAGAACAATAAAATAAATCCCTCTTATTTTTATGTGTCATCTGCAAATTTGACAGAGAAATACCAGAGCTATTATGTATGGGCCCCTAGAAATACCCAGATCACAATCCAAAATGCAAGTTATGACGGAATAAACTTGGATGTAAATATGAGTTTACAGACAGACTCACTGAATTACTTAAACGTTACTTTGCCTGTTTCAAACATAAACTTAAAGGTTGTAACGATACTTGGCATACCTGTTGTCGGGGCAAGCGTAACCATAAAGATAAATAACCTGTCATTCGTAAATTCAACGAATGTTTTTGGGGGAGTCACATTTTCAAACATACCCCAGAAATTATACAATGCTACAATAACCGCATACAACTCAAAATTCTCATTTCATAACCTAAACACTGTATCAAGTACACTTTCGATTACTGCAGGATTATATGAGTTGTACATAATAATAGGCGTTATAATAATACTACTAGCAATACTGCTGATTATAGAGCGCATAAGACGCAGGGAACATGGCAGAAAACATAAATAAAAGCTTGTAAATGGTATAAATATTAGCAATGGAATTAAAAACCAAAGAGTATACTGTTTCTAGGGAAGAAGGGGAGATATCACTTACTTATAAAGTTCCTTTAGATGTACTCTACCCGAATCCGGAGGATAATGAGAACATATTTGAGAAGGTTATAAACGCGATAATAGAATCGGGGGATATAACAGTTCTTACAATAGTAAGCGACAGGAATTACATCTACACTAAAGACCAGACAAACCTGTTAAATGACCTTGCAGACAGGTATAAAGCCATACTTGAATCGGATTTATCAAAGCCGTTTGACAGCGATATACAAAAAAATTTCCCGGAAGAAGTCTCAAAATATAACTATATCCTATTTAACAGCCTTAAACGGGACCCATTGGGCGCATATGTGCTCGGCCTTAGATTTTTGAGAGAGTTTAAGGTAAAACAGGAAAACTCTGGATCCGATTTGTTCTCTGGATTTTTGGAGAGATTTAGCAATTTAATTTCAGAAATAGCCAAGATACAGATAGTAAGCAAAAACTTGAATTTAATCTTAGGCTACAAGATAGGGGACAGGCAGCCTTACAGGGGAATATTCAAGCCGCTTATAAGGCCAAATTTCACCTATACAAGGATAATGTCCGAGCCGCCTCTTTCTGCAGTTGAGATAGAAAGCTACAAAATAGCGGATGAAGACCAAACAGAAGTAACAATATATCGTATACCAGGGGTGTCACAATACCTTTATCACCTTTCTCCTCCTGAATTGCTCCTAAATGTGGAGGAGTATGATATACTTGACCAAGTAAGGAACAACTTGATTGATTACAGGCCACAAGAAAATGAATTTACAGACCCGCTAAGGATGAGAGATGTATTCTTTAAGGTAAGCAAGGACATGATCTCAGAGATAAGCACAAAAAATGGGTATAACCTAAGCTTCAAAGACATAGATAAACTTGCCAGAATCCTTGTAAGACTTACAGTCGGCTTCGGAATGACTGAGATAGTTTTGTCCGATGACATGGTGGAGGACGTGTACATAAATTCGCCTATCAGCAAATCGCCTGTTTTTGTAAAGCATTCAAAATATGGGGAGTGCGCATCCAATATTATACCAAATGCAAAGGAAGTAGACGCATGGTCCTCAAGATTTAGATTAATGTCTGGCAGGGCATTGGATGAAGGCCACCCTGTTCTTGACACAGAATTAATAACGGATCTGTTTAGATCAAGGGTTGCAATAGCGCAGCGTCCTCTTTCACCTGAAGGGATAAGCATAGCATTCAGAAGGCACAGGGAACAGCCTTGGACTATCCCTCTGTTCATAAACAACCAGATGATATCCCCTTTTACAGCCGGGTTGCTATGGTTCTGTGTAGAGGGGGCACGAACTATATTGATAAGCGGTACACGTGGCGCGGGTAAAACTTCTATGCTTACCGCTTTGATGCTTCTTCTAATGAAAAGGTACAGAGTGATAACGGTAGAGGATACTTTAGAGATACCTACAGATGCTTTTACAAAACTCGGTTATGACATGCTGTCTTTAAAGGTCCAGAGCGCAATTACCGGAGAAAAATCAGAAATGAGCGCTGATGAGGGGATAAGAACAACTTTGAGGTTGGGAGACAGCTCCTTGATTGTTGGGGAAGTAAGAAGCACTGAAGCAAAGGCGCTTTATGAAGCAATGCGTGTCGGTGCACTTTCCAATGTAGTTATGGGAACGATACACGGCGAAAATCCTTATGGAGTTTTTGATAGGGTCGTTAATGACCTTGGTGTTCCAAGGACAAGCTTTAAGGCAACAGATTTGATAGTCTCTGTCAACAAGATAAGAACTGAAGACAGGCTGACAGAGAAGAGGAGGGTCCTAAACGTAACCGAAGTAAGAAAGGACTGGACAGACGATCCGCAATACGAAAACGGATTCGTAGATTTGGTAAAATATGACATACATAAAGACAGGCTTGATCCGTCTAACGATTTACTGGAAGGAAACAGCTATGTAGTAAAGGAGATAGCCTCAAGAGTAGAAGAATGGGCTGGAAAGTGGGATGCAGTGCTGGATAACATAAACGCCAGGGGAGATGTGCTTGGGTTAATTTCAGATTATTCGAACAAAACAAATAATCCGGCTTTATTGGAAGCGGAGTTTACTTCTTCAGCGATAGACCAGTACTATGAGATAATAAGCAGATTAAGAGAGGAGTATGGAACTGCTGAAAGAAAGAATATAGTGAACATGTTTGAACTATGGCTAAAAAGCAAAAAGTAAAGGAGAAGATACCGACTGTAAAGATTGATAGGAACTTTATAGATACTTATTACACAAAAGAGAATCTTGTTCCAAGCGATTTATACAAAAAAGACGAAAACGTAAGAGAGGAATTGCGTTCGCTTGAGTACAAAATATTCAAGGAGAAAAACCCCACAACATTCTCAAAGATAATAAACTTTGGAGCAAGCACCATCGGTAAAGTAATAAAATTCAACATAAACAAAGAACAGGAAAAGAAGATAAACACTTTACTTTATTTGTTAGGATACGATTTTGACGCAAAGCAACTTTATGGCTTCGGAGTGTTCGCATTGGTGGCTTTTATGATTTTAGGGATAGCCCTTTTAATATTCGGCCAGATAATAGCTGGGATAGTTTTGATGTTTTTAGGAATAATTTCATTTATAGGCGTGCAGATGTTCCCTCAACAGCAAATGACAGTCAGGTTAAGCAAATCCTCAAGCGACCTTGTAACTATGATACTTTACATGGTTATATTTATGAGGCAAACGCCAAACCTTGAAGGAGCTGTGCAATTTGCTTCGGATAACCTTACGAGCTATTTGGCATTGGACTTAAAAAAGCTTATTTGGGACACGGCTGCAAGAAAATACAATAATATAAAAGAAGCTTTGGATGAATATTCGCAACGCTGGTCAAAATCAAGCCCAGCATTTACTGACTCTCTTTTCCTTATTGAAAGCTCCACATCACAAGAAACAGAAGAATCCAGACTAGACTTACTGGATGAAGCTTCAGACAGGGTATTAGGGGGAACATTCGAAGCCATGACTAAATACGCCTCATCCCTAAAAGAGCCACTTAATACGATATATATGATAGGTATGGTTCTCCCAGTTCTTGGATTAGTATTAGCTCCAATGTTAATGGCATTTGTAGCAGTGCCAGACTTTGGCCTCCTTTTGGCTTTAATGTATGATGTAGGTCTTCCATTGATGGTTTATTTCTTGATTAGAAACAAACTTATGACACGGCCAAGCGGATTTGGTGCGCCGGATATAAGCAATATACCAAACATACCAAAAGTGGGAAGTTTCTTTGTAAAGTTAGGAAAGAAGAATGTGAGTATAAGCGCACTTTTCCCTGCAATAGTCGTTTTCATACTTTTCATGCTGCCTGTTTACTTTTTGTATCCTTTATTATTAACATTCGG
>JAJZJK010000019.1 GCA_021851145.1 Nanobdellota archaeon | reverse complement strand
TTTAGAGTTATTTGATGTATTTTTCATACTACCAAATAAACCGAGTTACATTTAATATTATTAAATGAAACTTTTTGATGGTTTAAAGTTATAAGTCAAGCTGTTTTCTCAAGTTAGTCTTTATAAGTTTGAATTATATTAACAGTGGTATAACTAAAAGTATAAATAAGACAGTTTTATCATTATGTTATGGCTGCCAAAATAGTATTCTTCCCACATTCTGATAAGGAATTTAAGGATCAGGAAGACTTAAGACGTTGGCTAAAATACGACTTAAAAGGATTTAGAAACGGTTTTTACAGTGTTATAAATGCAAATGGTTTAGGAGAACTTGAAAGGGGGTCTTTAGTCTTTTTTAATAAAGGCAAATACTGCGTAGGCTTTGCAATTGTGGAGGAAGGTCTTAGAAATATTACTGAAGAAGAGAAGGACAAATTTGGAAAGGACTATAAAAAATGTATAAAATTTTTACCTGAATCGATATGTGTATTTAATGACGATCAATTAATAAAACTAGAGGATATAAAAAAATTAATTAATAAAAGTTTTGGGCAAGGGTATCCAACTGTAGAGAATATTGAAGACCTATTAAGAATATTTAAGTTAATTGGTACAAAGTAAAAAATAAAACTAATACAAAAATAGAAAAACGCTGCTAAAATTATAAATAAAAAGAAATTTGAATTAAGAATTTATTTGGCATAAATAAAATAAGTTAAAAAGATATTGAGATTCGCCTTACTGGGCAACATAAGAAAGCCGGCTGATTATGTATCCGATAAATCAAATGTTCTTGAGTTTTACATTCCAGAAGTGAAGATTGATAGAAATGACGACATAGCAGTAAGAGACAAAATACTGAGCATTACGCCTGCTGAAAGGAAAAGGCTTAATATAAACAAAAGCACATTATGGTATATGCAGAAAGCTATAAAGGATAGAAAAAGGATTAAGATTTATACTAAAAAAGTTTAAAGATAAAAATGGTCGAAAGCATTATAAGTAAATATGAAGTAAAAGATTCAAAGGTTATTCAAGAATTTGAAGGTTAAACTTGAGGGCGAAATGGCAAAAAAAGACTATTCTAATTTTAATAAGGAGGAATTAATTGAAGAAATAAAGAAACTAGAAAAAAGAAAGAAATACGGCCTTGTCTGGGAAGATAAGCCAGAAAAGGTAGTTGAGATGTGTAAAGAGAAATTGCCGATTCTCGAGGAAGATCGAATCAGAGAAATTATAGCAGATACTGAAAAGCCATTTAATATACTGATTGAAGGAGATAATTATCATGCTCTTTCTGTTTTGAATTATACACATAACAAGAAGATAGATGCAATTTATATTGATCCTCCATATAACACAGGGGCCAGCGATTGGAAATATAATAATAAATACGTAAATGCCGATGATGCCTATCGCCACTCCAAATGGTTAAACTTTATTAAAAATCGATTAACACTGTGTAAAGATATATTAAAAGAAGATGGCATAATCTGTGTTACTATTGATGATTATGAATTACCTAGACTGTGGCTTCTTTTAGATGATATTTTTGGAGCAGAAAACTTTTTAGGAAATGTCGTAATTAGAAATAATCCAAGTGGAAGGAAAACAAAAAGAAAGGTCGCACAGGTGCATGAATATGCGCTATTCTTTGGGAAGAGTCAAAATTCATTTATTAAAAACATATCTATAGAGATGGATAAAAAATCGCACGTATATAAAAAAGATAAAAATGGAAAGTGGTATTCTCCCACGAATTTAAGGAAACAGGGTGTAGATAGTCAAGCTCTTAAACCAGATGGTTCTTTTAGGGATAGATGGTATCCGATTTATTATGACCCAAAAACTGGTAAATTAACTACAAAATTAGAATTACCAATAAAAATCTGGCCCATAGATGCAAAGGGAGAAAAGAGAATTTGGAGAAGATCAACCGACATTATAGATAAGATGTATCAAGAGGGAGATTTATGGTGTCAGGAAACAAAATATGGCTACCAAGTTTATTTTAAATTTTATGGGGGAGTCGAAGGAGAACCCCCTAAAAGCATATGGTATGATTCCAAATTTTCTGCGAGTGAACACGGAACGAATATTTTGAATGAAATTTTGGGTAAACGCGAGATGTTTCCATTTCCGAAATCTATTTTTGCTGTAGAAGAATGTATAAAAGTAATGACTAATAATAAAAATGCTATAATTCTAGATTTTTTTGCTGGTTCTGGCACTACGGCCCAGGCAGTTCTAGAATTAAATAAACTAGATGGGGGAGACAGGAAATTTATTCTGTGTACTAACAATGAAAATAATATAATGACAGAAGTTTGTTACCCAAGAATTAAAAAAGTAATACAAAAACTAGAAAAGGAACAACAAGGTAAACTAATTAAAGATATGCCAGGTAATCTGAAATTTTTCAAAACTAATTTTGTTGATGCAGAACCAACAGATAGAAACAAGGAGGCAATGGTAAAAAAGTCAACGGAAATGCTTTGTTTAAAGGAGGAATGTTTCGATGAGCTAAAAAATGGAAATAATTTTAAGATATTTACTGATAATAAGGATAAGCTACTTGGGATTGTTTATAACGATTCTGGAATTGAACCGATTAAAAAAGAGATTACAAAATTTAACAAAAAATTTATAGTTTATGTTTTTTCTTTGGATGACAGTGCAAGAGAAGAAGAATTTGAAGATGTTAAAGATTTGGTAGAGTTAAAACCGATCCCTGCGGTAATATTAAACGTATATAGGAGGATTTTCAAATGATAGATTTAAGGGATTATCAGATTAAGGCAGTTGATGAACTGAAGGACAAAGTAATTAAATTGCTAAGAAATTCGGGGAAGGGTATCTGCATTTTTAAGGCGCCAACTGGTTCAGGTAAAACTTTAATGGTTTCAGAAGTCGTAAGAAAACTATCTTCTGATCAAGAAACTGCCAGTAAACTTTCGTACATTTGGATATCGGTTAGAAAGCTGCACGAACAAAGCAAGGACAAGTTAGAGAAATATTACGAAGACAATCGACTAGTAACTTGTTCCTATTTTGAAGATCTGGACAACAAACAGATCGGTGAAAAAGAGATATTATTCGTTAATTGGGAAAGTTTAAACAAAAAAGACAAAAACCTCTTGATAAGAGAAAACGAGCAGGACAATAATCTAAACAGCGTGGTTAATAACACAAAAGAAGATGGTCGAGAAATCGTACTTATAATAGACGAGAGTCATTACGCTGCGGGTTCAGAACGATCAAAAGAGTTAATTGATATCATAAATCCAAAGGTAACTATCGAAGTTTCATCTACTCCAAAACTGATGGAAAACGCTTCCTTAGAGATTTCTACCGAAATAGTTAACGTTCCCTTAGACGACGTTAAACGAGAAGAGATGATAAAGCAAGAAATAGCGATTAATCCCGAATTTTTAGACATAAAAGTAAACAACAAAACCGTAGATGAAATAGTTTTAGAACAGGCAATTAAAAAACGAACGGAATTACTTAATGCTTACAAAAAAGAAGGGTCAAATGTTAATCCATTGCTCCTTATTCAATTACCAAGCCAGCGAGAAGGCTTAACCGATAAAAAGGACGTAATCGTTTCGCTTCTAAAAGATAAATTCGGCATAACCGAAAAGAACGGAAAGTTGGCGATTTGGCTGTCTGAAGAGAAGACTAGCACTCTACCAAACATAGAAAAGAACGAAAATGAAGTCGAAGTTCTAATATTCAAAGAGGCAATAGCGCTTGGATGGGACTGTCCACGCGCTTCTATATTAGTTATATTCAGGGAATATTCTAGTTTTACTTTTACTATACAGACCATTGGACGGATAATGAGAATGCCCGAACTTAGATATTATAAGAACGAGACACTTAACGAGGGTTACATTTTTACTAACTTAGCACACATTGATTTAACAAAAGAATACGTCAAGGATTACGTTACTATTTACGAGTCCAAGAGAAGAAGCAATCTCTACACAAAACTGGCACTAAAGTCCTTTTATCTAAAGAGGCAGAGAGAGAAAACTAGGTTATCTAGCAAGTTTATAGATGTATTTTTAAACATAGCTGAAAGAAACGGCCTAAAAAAGAAATTAACCGTACGCTATTCAAAGGTGGTCGATCCAGTCATCGCCGAGGGAAAATTAATAAACATAGATAAAGAAGGAGAAGTTAAGGCAAAAGGGGACGTAAACATAGAACTTAGCGAATTAGACGTACAAAAAAGATTCGATGGCTTTGTAGCGCTGAACTGCTATCCATACGCTCCATACGATTCCAGTGACAGGTTAAAAACGGCGCTGTATACTTTTCTTTACTCAGCTTTCAGATTGGAGAAATCTGGCGTAAAAGCCCAAAAAATGGTTTTGGGTAAAGAAAACGTACAATACTTTATAGACACAATAAATTTAGCCAAAGAAGAATACAAAAAGAAAGTGGTCAAAAGTATAAGCGAAAAAAGAGAATATCAAATTGAGACTAGCTGGGAAGTACCATACCTAATTAGGTATTCTAGAAATTACGAAACCTTAGAAACGAAGAAATCGATAATGAAGCCATTTTACATAAAAGGCGCGTCTAAACCAGAGCTTAATTTCATAAAGAAACTCGATGGCTCGAAGAAAATAGACTGGTGGTACAAAAATGGAGAAAACGAAGTAACATATTTTGCAGTACCTTATGATGACAACGGTACTCCAAGAACATTCTATCCAGATTTCATAATAAAATTTAAAGATGAAAAGGTAGGTATATTCGACACAAAAAGTGGTTTAACCGCCGATGTAGCTAAGCCGAAAGCGGAAGCCTTACAAAAATACATAAAGGAAGAAAACGCAAAAGATAAAAAACTTTTCGGTGGGATCATAATAGGGGCTAGTGGTAGTTGGCGTTATAATGAAGAAAAAAATTATGATTACAATCCAAATGATTTAAGTAAATGGAAAGTTTTAGAACTTTAAATAATTAAATTTTACCTCGCTTTTTAGGTAGGGTGGTACGTAAATTTCTAGCCTCCGAGCCATTTAATGGAGATAGTTCTTCACTCACAAACTGATACTTTTGTAGTAGCATATTTTCAACTAATTCTGGTTGTTTAGCGGGCGCGAAGTCAATCTATAATTTATTTTTTTAGAAAAACTATTGACTCTGCAGTTTGTTCACTGAGTTCCTTTAGGATGTAAGTAGCCTATAAAACGTCTTTTAAAACTATTTTTTGTCGTTGATATAAATTATATCCGATTTACTTTAACTCTACCGAAAGTCACGCCGTCTTTCATTCTTATAATGTAAACATCAAATCGAAACGCTTATTTCTTCGCTTGATACTAAATCTTGCATATTTACGTCCGTGGATAGCATATATTTACATATAAAATCTGTAATGGTTTTGTAGTAATTTACCTTCTTCCAATTCTGAAAGAATTCCGGCAACTTTATGTGAAAATTCTAATGTTATTGGCAGATATGTGGCAAAGGCAGTCGTATTCCAGTTAAGTTTAGTAAGGCCCAAAATTTCTTTACATATATCAATCATCTCAGAATCACCAGAATGAGTTATCAATAGTGGTCTTGGTATTCTCTGACCTGGGTAGGTTCTTATTCGTGGTATATAACCCGATGTGTATAAAAGACATTTGTTATGTGCAAGATGTATTATTGTACCTCGAATGACTGGATAAATTCCAGTGCGAGTAAATCGATATGGATGTTGGTTACTTATTGTTACAAAGTCAATCGAAACTTTGTCTGCTGCACTTGAAAATCCAGCTTTCTCATCGTAGGAGAAAGATGTTGTTTTATGGATTACTATTCTAGACGGTCCTCGACCTGCCTTTTGTTCATAAGTTTCCAACGCTTTGGTAAGCAAATCACGTGCTTGTCTCTGAGACATATGAGGTTCTTTTGCGACTTTATCTCTAGTTACTTCAGTTCCACGTATGACTATACCTTCTCCATTATGAGTGAATACTTGTGCCATGGATGTTTGCATGTCTACATTTGGGTTTAAGAGATTACGAAAAAACGAGATACCAACGTAGCAGGTATCTTGGCGCAGTTTAGCTAAACGCCAAGGTTTGCCATTTGCCTTATAATACAAAGCCGTTGACAAATTCCAGGCAAGTGTAGCTGGTTCCTGCGTTTCTTTCACCCCAGATTCCCCATAATACAAAAACCCACTAGCAACGCTGTCTTTAAGGATTTGCACCGGAATCCCAAATTCCATTACTTTCCCTTTAAGAGCATTTCTAAAATCTAGATCTAAATCCTCTTTGAAATGTTCTTCGCTTATATCTAGACCCCACTGGTCAAGAAAAGTTTGCCCGACGGATTTCATATCTTGACGTAGTTTCTCTATTGGAGTAAATTTAGGTTTTTTGGCGCCTCTTGTTTGTTCGGAGATGCCACAATACTCTTCTATATCCGGAGGCAATGCGCATATTATAACATCTGGTTTGTTGTCTTCCAAGCTTATTGTTTTTACCTTATCTCTAAAAAGATTAACGCCCGCTGCAATCCTTTTGTTTATATTCTCACTTATTGATAGAACTGCCTTGATTTCGTTTTCTTTTATTATCGCTTGCCAATTTTCAGATGTTATAAATTCACATTGTATTATTGAGTTTTTGATGAAGCCAGGATAGTCGGGATAAAGCCACTTATTTGGTTCTTGGCTTTCTATCTTTTTACCTAACTTCTCTAGTACCCGCTTTGCAGAAGTCATTGTGCTGCTACTTCCTATTATCCCTACCTTTATTTGACTTGGGGAGGGTTGGCTTTCATCAGGATACTGATACGGCCCATTATACATCAAACCTATTCTTGGATCTTTCTCTTCTATCTGTCTACCAAAAACTAAGTCTGGTTCTTCTATGTATTCCGATTTAAAGTCTTCCATTAAATTTCTTGGTATGACTGGTCATGCACCGGTCTATCTGAGAGGATACTTACATTTATTTTTGTCTCTGTCGGATTGGCAGAAACTAAAACATCGTTATCTAAAAACTCAATATTATCTTTTCCATTTGCAAGTTTATAGGCCCAAAAAAGAATGGAGTTTAAATATGCAGAGTTATACTTGTTGTGAGTAAGCCTTGTAATTACAGTCCCCTCTGAAGCGCCAAATATCCCTTTTTTACCATCTTCTGTCAATTGTATTGTTGGGTTTAGAATTAAGTATACTCTGCCCGCTATAGTTCCGAACTTTGCATTAATTGCAGTGTGATAATATATGGAACGTTTAAGCTGTTGTATATATCGTTTCTGAGCAACTGTGAGAGTAGAAGATGTCCTGAAACGTGGCTTCCATGACTCTTCGCGATGTTCACCCTCGCAAGCAAAGTAAAATTTATTCTTATGTGGTTCGTGTAGTAAGCCGATTTTTTCTACTAAAGCTTCAATTTCGTAGTTCAGTAGTCTAACAATGACTCTGCTTTTATTATAATCATCCAACCACTCATTTACAGGTTCGGTCCGAATTGAGCTTTGGTCTATATAATCTTTAAGTTGTCCTTTATAGTCATTCAAGTTTTTTATAGTTATTATTTTATTTTCATAAACCGTATATTTTATATCGCTAAAAAGGGGGATATCTTTTGTGCTAGAAATTTGACTGCAGATATATATCTTTTCTGGCATTTTTATAACTTCGAACAAATTCGAATATAAAGTTTCTTGGTTGTAATCCGGCTTACCACTTAGTATGCTTAGACGATAGCCATAGATTTTCGATCTTTTTTCTATCCAAGCGATTTCTTCTTTAGAAGCTGGTACACTTTGCGTGCCACGGCGAAAGAGTACTTCTCCTACTTTAAAAGCTACTTTATGCTTTGTTTCAACAATGTATTCTCCTGACTTTATAGGTTTTAAAACGGACGTTGATGGGGGGATGTATATAGCCGCAAATTTTTGCGTAGTGCCAGTTATATCTAATGAAAATTCTCTATACTTTAGGGAAATTGGCGTGTTTACATAAGAATTAAATTTCTGTTGTAAGTCGGCTTGATCTACTGTGTAGTCTTTACTTAGTCCAATGGGAATAAAACGCCTTTTTATGGTTGGATCATCGGTCTCTTTCTTTTCTCTAAAACCCAATATAATAATCCCACCTCCATAGTTAGAAAATGCAAATATATCTTTAGCAATTTTAGCGAAGGGGGCATGATGGGCTATACTTAAAGTTTCTTTAAAGTCAATAAACGTTTCTTCGGAATCTCTGTCTATCAAGAATTTTAGGACTATGTCGCCTAAAGGGTCCACGTTTACTTCTGGTGGTAGGCCAGCCGAACTTAACATATAACGTATATAGAGATTTGTAATCTTATTTATAATTAATAGTATCTAAATTATCCTTTACTAGGTATGTTTTATCCAAACCTCTGCCTGCAAGCTACATTGCTTTCAACACCAAAGGTTTGGGATGAGAAGTAACGTTTAATGTCCCGACATAGCCATGAATGTTTTTGATACCTATCTCAATTCTCTTGCCTTCTCTGATACAGATAAAATCATTTACTCTGCCATTTCCTTGCCTCCTACCACGCTATTAAAGGTGAAATTAAGGAAGAGATATACTATACCCACTATTATGTGGGCCGAATGAGATTTGAACCATAAATTTATTTTTATATTTAACTGCTAATTTTTCCAAATTTTCCAAATTTATAGGCTATAAAATAATGTAGATCTGTAGATATTTAATAAATTTATCGGGTTTGATTTATTTGATATTATAATATAAATAATAGTATTATTATATATATCTTTATATAATTATTATAGATATTTAATTATTTATTAATATATCAATTCTATTATACATATAAATTTTATAATTATCTATTTAAATAAGAGGATATTTAATTAGAATATATTAATTTATGGCCGTTAAAAACCTCAAAAGATATGCATTAGAGAAAGGTGCAAAGGTCTTTATTGTTATAGGATTGCTGCTTATCCTGATTTCTTGGATACTTGCAATTCACTATCTTACTGTAAATCAGATAGCAAAAGACAGACTTGCATTGCTTCTTATACCTTTGATATTTACGGCCGTAGCAGCTATCCTTCTTTTAGTGATAAAATACAGGTATACTATATTTGAAAGGTATCCCTACTTAATGAACCTGCCGTCTATAATTTACCGTATCGGTGGAGGAAAAGACACAAAGAAGCAAAGCATAGCATTCAACATGATCTTTACGGTCCATTCATTAGTATTGACATTTCTGGGCCTGTTAAGTATCCTTTTGACCCTATCAATAGGCTCTAATGCTAAGACAAGCTCTCCATTTTTCTATTCATATTTTGTAGTAATTGCCTTTTTGATAATATCAGTATTTCTCATATATCGTAGGA
>JAJZJK010000003.1 GCA_021851145.1 Nanobdellota archaeon | reverse complement strand
TTTAAATCTGAACTTAAAGCGTATATAAGTGCGTAAGAAAGTGAAAGTGAAGGCCCGCCTATAAACTCTTTAGGAATTTCTTTTTCTATATTAAAAATGTCTTCTAAGCTGTTTATAGCTTTTCCAATTAAGTTTTTTAGGTAGGTATTAAAACTACTTATCTCCTGGTCTATGCCATTGCTAAATTGACTTACTTCATACTTGCTGTTACTCTCACCAGCAGGAGAAGATCCTCTAAATTGGCCATTTTCCGAATTTATTATAACCTCGACAGTAAAATTAGAATTTGCATTCAATATCTTAAGCGCTTTTATTTCTTTTATCTCCATCTTTATTATAAAAATTACTTTTATTTAAACATTTTTTCTATTTTAAGAATTGTATCAGAAAAATCAACAATATCTCCTTTCCCCTTTCCGTTTATTATTGACTTTGCCTTTTTGATAGTCATTTCTAAGTTTTTTGTATTATTAATCTGAAATACTTCTTTTTTCATTTTTGAAGCTTCTGCGTACGTTCCATCCATAGCCTCAAAGATAGCATTATCATATATCTTTGATTTCTTATATCCTCTTTTTTTCAGCCTTTTTACTAGTACTAAAGGGTTAGTTCTAAGCACTATCACAAAATTTATTTTATTAGATTTTATAAAATGAGCTAAGTGCGAAACAACAATTAGATTATCAGTTTTATTTCTTTGAAAAGCTAAATTTACCTCTTTAAGTGTTACCTCTTTTTCTTTTTTGCCAGAATTAAGAACAGGGTTTAAGTCCAATACTTTATACTTCATCTCTTTTGCAAGTATTTTTGCAATAGTGTGCTTTCCAGTGCCAGGTGTGCCAGATATCGCTATTATCATTAGGTTATGGAAATTTTTAATATATTTATACTAATTATTGTCATCAAATAAGATGGACTCAGTAGAAAGTGCTTCAAAGCTCTATTCTATCCTGTCAAGCCTAGAAGGAAGCAATAAAGAGTCAATAGATGATTTATTAAAAGACAGTGCAGAAAAAACCACAGTAAGAGCAGTCAAGAAACTTAACAAAGATTTTATAACAAATTCATACGGCAAAGAAGGTTTAGAGAGGTATTTACGAAGTATTTTAGATTACTGGGAGGGGTATACAGGATTTAAACCCAAAAAAGTCGCACATCTTGCAAAAAAAGTTTTTTACAACATACTTATGTCCCCTGCCAAGTTAGTTGCAAAAGCTTATGATTACATGATTGAAAAAACAAACAGCCACCTGCTTTCAACAATGTCTATAGGCGCGGTAGGGGGTGAATTAGCAGAGCTTTTATCCCTTTTTGGTGAGACGGCTTATTACTCTTCAACATTGAAACTTTCATTTATGAACGTTTTACAAGGACAGCTTATGTATAATGGTTATATGCTGTTGGAAGTTCCAATTATAACTAGTTTGATATCTATGCTAGGAACAGCTTTTATTATTGGCGGTACTTCAGCAGTGTTTAATCATAAAAAGTTAGAGCTCGAAGAAATAGAAAAAGATATAAGAAACTACTCGAAAGATTTTAAGGATACCTTTAAAAAATACAATGAAGCGTTTTTCCAGTCTAGGATAACGCCTTCTCTTACGAATTTGAATGCAATTTATATGTTGTCGTCCACAAAAGCTTACAAAGGTGCAATGAATTCTGAGGAGGGTTTACGAGAATATGAGAAATTAATGCTGCCTTATATCTCCAAAGTACTTAAAAAAAGTATAGCTCCTAACCTAGTTTTACATCATTCCCCAAGAGGAGTAGGGGGGTTCACTTTAGTTTATAACTCTCTTATCGGAAAATTTATAAAAAAGAAATCATACAGCCCAGTTTTCCTAAATACAGACAGGTTTAATGCTGTCCCAGAATATTTATTTGCTCTTTTCCATGAAATATCCCATGGAGCAGGTGCAACTAGCGAACAGATGGCAAGTTATTATGCGGAGAAGGCCTTAGAATCCGTACAGGAGGATTTTCCATTAGAAGGATATGATCTATTCCTTTCAGTAAACCGTCTTGAGTCTGCAGTTTCAACGCTTTCAATGAAATTTGATTCTAGTGAGGATTTTTTATCTGAGTTGGACAAATTAAAACTTCCAAAATTTATAAAGGAATCTTTTGGTTATAGTTTTAATCCTTCCTTCTCAATAGCATTTCCAGTGGGAGAAGCATTATATGGCACTAAAATTGAATCGAAATTTTCAGGTCTTTATTCATCAGGGCCTTATATCGCTAAAAAGCTGGTAGAAAAAGGAGAGATTAAAACCTTTTAATTTATGTAGATTACTTTTATCTTAAGATGGAAGAAAAGAATATCATAAGAATGCTTAGTAAGACAGATAAAATTTTACTTTCTGCTCTTGAAAACGGAGAGATGTTTTCAAATGAGGTAGAACTGAAATGTGGCCTTGAAAGGGCAGCTGTTATAAATTCTGCTAGAAAGCTTTTATCCCTTGGTCTTGTAAACATTGAAAGTATAACCGAAACAGTGTTTAGACTTACACCGCTGGGGCAGAAATACCTGAAAGAGGGGCTGCCAGAATACAGGGTTTTTGATTTTGCTAGAATAAATAAAACTTTTGAGTATAAGCAACTTTTTTCTAGCGTCCCAATGGATAAAGATGAACTTAATGCAGCTATTGGCGTTTTAAAGCGGTTACTTGCAATAAATGTTGATGGAGGTAAAATTACTGCAAATTTGGACAAGTCTTCACAGATAGAAGAGAGAAATAAAATTTTGATATCAATAGAAAATGGCAAAAATATTGATTTTAATTCCGTTCAAGATTTTATAAAAAGAGGTATAATTGAGCAAATTAACGAGATAAAAGAAAAATTCTCTATAACTAAAGAAGGTATAAAAATTCTTAAAAATCCAGAATTTAGTAAGGAATTCATTGACAAACTTTCTACAAATAACATAAAAAATTGGCAGGGGTTAAGCTTTCGAGAATATAGTGAGAATCCAGAAATACTTGGTTCCTTATCTGGAAAAACAAATATTAAGACCAAATTTATTTCACTTATAAAAGATGCAATGGTTTCTATGGGGTTCTCAGAGATGCATAGTAATTTTGTAGAGTCGACTTTTTGGAATTTTGATGTAATGATGTTTAGACAAGATCATCCAGACAGAGAAATACAGGATACTGTATATTTGAATGGTTTAGAAGGAAATGTACCAGATGGACTTCTTAAAAATGTAAAGAAAGTTTATGAGAATGGGTTTTTTTCATCTAAATATGATGAGTCCATAGGATATAGAAGAAAATTCGATACTTCAAAAAGCACTTCACTTATAATGCGGGGGCATACAACTGCAACAACTTTTAGGTATATCTATGAATTTATATCAAAAAATAAAAATAAACCTGCAAAGTTCTTCTCAGTAGACAAAGGGTTTAGGAACGAAACAATGGACAATACCCACCTTTTAGAATTATACCAAATAGAAGGAGTAGTTTACGGAGATAACTTAACAGTGTCTGATTTAATTGGTTATATAAAACAATTTTACAAAAAGATAGGAATAGAGAAGATAAGGCTTAAACCGACATACAACCCCTATACTGAGCCAAGTTTAGAAATACAAGCATTTAGTCCAAAACTAAAAAGATGGATTGAAGTAGGAAATTCTGGAGTATTTAGGCCTGAAACATTAAGGCCATTTGGAATAAACAAGAATATAATAGCATGGGGCTTCGGAATGGAAAGAATGCTGAATCTTAAATTAGGTATGGCAGATATACGGGATTTATATGGCGCTTATACAGATATTGACTTGCTAAGAGAATTAGAATCTGTAAAGGTTTTTGGAGAGTTTTAGTATGGTAATGCTTAATTATAGTTTGGATGAGATGAACAAAGTTCTTAATAAAAAACTTAAGATAACCAATTATGAAGATATAGCACTTAAGTTTGGATTAGACTTGGATGAAGGAGAGAACGTACTTAATTTTGAGCTTACTCCGGATAGGACAGATATAGTCTCAAAGTATTCTCTTGCCAATATCTTTGCCAGCCAGCTTGGGATAAAGATGAATAGGCACGTTTCTATAGGGAATGAAAATTTAGATGTCTCAGTAGAGCAAACAGAAAGAAAATTCGTAAACGCCTTGCATATAGTGCTTGATAGTGAAATAGGAGATAACTTAAACGAAGTTTTAGCCATTCAGGAAAGGCTAGATAAAAATATTGGTAGAAATAGAAAAAACTCGGCTATTGGACTTTTTGACTATAAAAAAATATCATTTCCTATTAAATACTGTGAAGTTTCAAAGAAAAAAGTTAATTTTGTACCATTGGGTTACTCCTCGCAAAAAAATTATGACGCAATCATTAAAGAAGTGAAACAAGCGAATGAATACAAGAATTTAATCACTACTAATCCAATAGTTTGGTTGGATAACCAAAATGATATAATTGCTATGCCTCCTATAATAAATGCAGACAAATACTCTATTAATAAAAACACTAAAGAATTATTCGTAGATATAACCGGTACTGACAAAGAAACTGTAAATTCTGTTACTAAAATACTTATATATAACTTTCAATTCTTGGGTAAAGTGTCAATAATAAAAATTAGATATAAAAATAAATTAATTTCAACTAGCCTTTCAACTTCCACCCACAGATTTTATTTGAATGAGAATTCTATAAAGTCTTTATTAGGGGTAGCAATAAGCAAAAATCTAGCAGCAAAAATGCTTTCAGAATTGGATTATAACGTTAAATTCGTAGGAAAGGATATTTTAGTTGAACCGCCATTTTATAGGCAGGATATAATGCATCAAGTTGATATTGTGGATGATATAATGAGGTCTTTTGGAATAAATGATATACCTGAAACAAAACCTAATATTTATACTGAAGGGCAGTTACTGCAAAATCATTATACCTTACAGAATTTAAGAGAGATTTTAGTGGGTTTTGGTTATCAAGAGATAGATATAAACCTACTAACAAATGAGAAATACCAATTTCAAAATACCTATATAAAAGGGGAGGATTATGTTAGTCTGTTCCCTCTTAAGAGTGGCGATGTAACTATGGCAAGCAAATATATATTTCCTGAGCTTTTTAGGCTCATCTCAAATAATCTACACAAAAAATTTCCGCAGAAAATCTTCTCTTTATCTGAAGTTCCTAAGTTAGGAAAATCGGATGTAAAATTCAAAAATGTGTTAAAGCTTTCAATAGTCTCTTGCGAGAAAGATGCAAATATAACCGAAACTTTGTCAATACTAAAGAAATTGCTATCTGATTCATTTATGGTTAAAAATGTCTCTACAAGATATGCCGATGAAAATTACTCAAAGACCTTTATAGACGGCAGAGGGTACACAGTTATTGCAGATGGCAAAGAGATAGGGATTGCAGGAGAGGTTCATCCGAGGGTATTAAATTTATTTAGCATAGAATTGCCTATCTCTCTTGCTGAGATATATCTTGATGGTTTTATACAATGAATTGCGAAATATGTGGCGCGTTTGAAGAGAATCTTTTAAAGACTGAAGTAGAAGGTGCTGTAATGAACTTATGTAAGAACTGTTCAAAGTACGGTAAGGTTATTGAATTTTATGCGCCTATAAACAATGAACCACTAAAAAGAATTAAAAGTGAAAGGCAGCTAAAATATGATTATCTGGATGTTATAAAGAAGGCATTGGAGGAAAAACAGCTTTCAATTGATAAGGCTGCAGAATACATGAAATGCTCTCCAAAAGACTTAAAAAAAATACTTACTGGAGAAATATTGCCGGATAATGATATAACCTCAAAAATAGAAAATACCCTTAAAATCTCTTTATATGAGCTTGATTATGTTTCAGATTCCCGCTCTACAATTGATAGCGATAAACTGTCATTTGGGGATGTTGTTGACATAAAAAGAGTTTAAAAATAGTTATTGCAGAGGTAACGAAGCGGTCAAACGTGTAAGGCTTAGGACCTTATGGCTTAGGCCTTCGAGGGTTCAAATCCCTCCCTCTGCATATTTATTGCAAAATTGCATTAACATCAATAATGATAAACTTAAATACTAAAATTTGCTTATCTTCTTATAGGATTAAAATTAAGTTGTGAGGTGTAAACATGGTAGATCTTTCGTTTGATAATTTCTTGAATATATTCAAGAAGAATGTGAATGTTGATTCTTCAAGTCAAAGTGGTGACTACGTTGAGTTGGAAGTTGAGCAGGGTGATAAGCCTATGGCTAAAATATTTGTAAAGTACTATAATATCAACAAATTTGAAGACGCAAGTTCCATACTAAATGACATTCGTTCCGGGTACACTTTATCATTTATAAAAGTAAAAGAAATAAGAGAAAAAGGCGGGGTAGATGAATTGAAACGCACAATTTCAAAATTAAAGAAAAGTGCAGATGCTGCAGAAGCACAGATAATCGGAGTAGATGAGGATTATCTTTTAGTTGTGCCTGATTTTGTAAAAGTAGAAAAAGGAGAAGTTCTTAGCGGTCAGGAAAATAAAATTTAATTGGAATTTTCTGCTTCTTCTGAATAGTAGGCTGCATTTATCGCGCATTTATCTGAGTCTTTAGTTATACTCAGCATGGTAAGTGACTGAATCTGTTTGTTATCACAATTTTCTCCGTCTATTTTTGTAGTATTAAATGAAAATGATAAATCTTCAAATAAGTCTGCTGCACTCTTGTCTACACCTACAATAGTTGGCTTGGAGGTATTGAGTATGTCTTTTACTTCACTTAAGCTTTTTACCCTGTGGACTTGTACAGAGTTATTTATAATTACTGCTACTATAATCTTACCTTGATTTACTGCTATTCCTGCTCTTGTCATATATTTTAATAAGGATAAGCTCTTCGAAGAAAAAATTAACTGAATACAACCTCTCAAAGCTAAGTTTTAAACGCTTTATCTCCTTATATACTTTATCTATATCATAAACCGTAGAAAGTATGATAAATGCAGTTCCACCTGGTTTTAAGTGTTCTTTAATGGAATTTATTATCCTTAAAGTAGTTTCACTGCCTTCTATTCCGCCGGATAATGCGTAATCTGCCCACCCTTTTTCTGTTTTTTTAGGGAGGTAAGGCGGGTTTGAATATATAACGTCAAATTTTTGTTTATCAAGAAAAGAGAATAGGTTAGATTTTATGCATTTAATATTCTTTATACCGTTTTTTCTTGCGTTGTATTTTATTGCCTTTATTGCCTTTGGATTTATGTCTACTAAAGTTACCTCTTTTGCTACTTTGGCGGCATTTAGGCCTATTATACCGCTGCCTGCACACATATCGAGTACACTGCCATGGGCATATTTTACAGCATTTAAAAGTAGAAAGCTATCCTCTGCAGGGGGGTAAACTCCATTGAATTCTTTTATATTTACCATATCGAAACACTTATTAACAATAAATACTAAATTAAATGATAAATATGAAAGGACTTAGGAACTATTTATTGCTTGCTTTGTTAATAATATTTTTGATAGGTTTTATAGTAGCTGGTAAAATCTCTCCGGCTTACAAAGCTCCAGTTGTGCAGACAATAAATTGTAATTCTGTAAATTTAAGTTTCGTTTATAATACTAATTCAAATCTAACGGCGCCAGAAAACACAAATACATTCCTTAGGATAGGTTTTAATAATACTGGGAATGTAACCGAAAATATAGCCCTAGTTGTAACTCCTCCTAAAAATGCCCCATTTTATGTTGAAGTTGCAAATTCGACAGAAATTAATGCAAGTGAAACGGGAGATACAGAGTTTGGAGTATACTCTCCTTCAAAATTAGGAAGTTATGTAGTTGATGCAAATTTATCTGCAAGTTATCTTAACTGCGTAAATTACAAAATTATACATATAAATGTTACAGTAGTAAACGCTACAAATTGATGGAAAATCAGGTAATAAAAGATACAGAAATTAAGGAAATAAAAGAAGATAATCTAAGGGTAAGGTTTCCCGGTAAAATAACTTCAGTTGATGATAAAACGGGTGTGTTTGATGTTGAAGACGGAGGTTTAACACTTACTTGTCTCCCAAATTACCAAGAGAATGTTAAACTTGAAATATCTAAACCTGTTATTATTACTGGAAGAACTATAGCAGCTGATTCTTCGTTTGAAGTAAGAGTTGATAAAGTGGAAGAGATAAATATAAATGATTATAACAATTATAAAAAGTATTTAATAATAAGAAATAATCTATTAGATGGTAATGGAAGCTGAATTTAAGGATGTAGAAGTTTTTAAGAAAATGATGGACGCAATAGGTAGCTTGATGTCCGATGTTTCTATAGATTTTAATGAAGAGGGGTTTGCAATTAAAGCAATGGATCCTGCGAACATAGCAATGGTCCTTTTTGAAGCAAAAAAATCAATTTTTTCCAGTTTTAACATAGAAAAGCCTGTAAAAATATCTGTTTCTCTTGATGATTTAAATGGTATATTAAAACTAGCTAAGAAAGAAGACAAGCTGAAGTTGTCAGATTCTAAGAACAAACTTATATTAGATATAAATGGAAGGAATAAGCAGCATTTTTCAATTCCGTTAATAGATGAGAATTATACTGCGCAGAAGATACCCCAACTTAAGTTTGTATCAGAAGTTACTGTTTTGGGTTCGCTAATAAAAGATTCAGTAAAAGCAGCCTCTCTTGTAGATGATTCTATATACTTTACTGTTGACAGGCCGAGATTTATAATAAGTTCAAAGAGCGATGAGAAGGAATTTTCACAGGAGTTATCAATAAATGAGAACAAAGAAATCTTCGACTTGAAATCAGAGTCTACTACTAGGTCAAAATATTCTATAGATTACCTTACAAAATTTTTGTATGTTGTAGACTCAGAAAAACCTATAAAAATGTCATTTTCTAACAATTATCCCTTAAAAGTAGATTATGAACTTAATTCTGATGCTATAATGTCATTTATTCTGGCAAATAGATTAGAGTAA
Organism: Nanobdellota archaeon; assembly: GCA_021851145.1. Taxonomy (GTDB): domain Archaea; phylum Nanobdellota; class Nanobdellia; order Parvarchaeales; family Parvarchaeaceae; genus Parvarchaeum. The sequence continues at coordinate 35,028 of JAJZJK010000003.1, read as the reverse complement.
TCAAAAAAAGAATAATTCATCTTCATACAAGTCTATATCCTTTAAAAGAACAGGTAATGAAGAAAAATCAACTGCAAGCACCTTCCCTTTACCAATTTTATGCAACAATAAAGAATTTGTTTTATTCTTTGTAACAAGAAGTATTATCTCCTTTTTAGGGTCTTTATCCTGTTTGCCAATAAAGTTATAGGCCCTATCCAGCTGTTTCTTTATGAATTCTCGTTCTTTTTCAGGAGGGATATATGCATGGTTTTTACAATCTACAAAAAATCTGCGTTGTTTGTCATAAGCTATAAAATCAATCTGAAATCTTCTACTTGTTTTAAATCTTACATCCCTTTCAACAGTGTAATCAAATTTCTCAAATATATCCGCAGCATCATTTTCGAATTTTTTCCACTGGTTACTCTCTTTATTGAATTCGGCATCGAAATACATAAGATATATAAAAGAGGCCTATTAATAAGTAATATTAAGCATCGGTAGTCCAGTGGTAAGACACTACCCTGCCACGGTGGAGACCCGGGTTCGAATCCCGGCCGATGCATTACTTTTGTTTCTTTAAGACAAATTTTAGATACATCCAACTTTCTAGATTTTTTATTGGTCGGGTTATAGAACCTCCTCCAAGTAAAGAAAGCACAAGAAGTAGGATACAAGCGGCAGTTAAAATAAATATTAATGAAGAAAAAATTCCAATATAGCCTAAAATTGAAGAGATTATTATAGTTATCAGAAATCCTACCTCTTTTCTATAAAAGTAAGTTATCCCAACTCCTGCTATAATCAACCCAAAAAATAGGTAACCTAAGTAAGGGTTAGTCTGTATTACAGAATTTATCATTATGTACAGTATATTTGTCATAAAAGTTTAAGTTTAGAGGTTATCTTATTTATTTCGTCCGTATAATAAGGGCCTATCCCTATTGCAGTTTCAGTACCAGGTGGAACTTGTGTCTGTCCAGCATCTTTTACGACCTGGAATGGTATATCACTCCTTTTTAGTTTGTTTTTCAAATCTTCAAATTCCTCTATTTTATTCACTTTTAGCACTATTTTGGTTTCTCCCTGTGCCAACCATTTCTTAGCAATCTCCGGATAAATCTTTTCGGTGTGTATAAAACTCATAAGGCTTGCATGAGACCCTTGTGCAACAAGTTTGCCTGTTCCCATGCCTATATTCTTTCTCAAGATTATTACCTGTTTTATGTCTTTTTCCATATATTATCTATAACAGAAACATATAAATATGAATCTAATAATAAACTAACAAATGGCAGAGGAGTTAATTGAGTCAGAAAAGAATTTTTGTATATCCTGTGATAGGGATATCTCAATAATAGATGATTCAGTAGTCTTTAATTGCCCAAATTGCAATACAAAAATATCCAGATGCGGAAAATGCAGGGGAAGAGGCGTTAATTACACCTGTAAAGTATGTGGTTTTGTGGGGCCTTAATATGGGAAAAGTAGTAATAAAAATAAAGGCACTCCCAAAGGATACTTCGTCTGATATAGACAAAGTTGTTGGTGAGTTAAAATCATTCTTATCTAAATACGGCTCAGTATACAAATCCGAAGTGCAGCCTCTTGCATTTGGTTTAACTGTAATAATGATCACTTTAGTAGCAGACGAGGACGAGGGAACTTCTAAGATTGAAGAAGCATTTTCTTCATTTAAAGAGGCAAGTCTAAGTATATCTGAAGTAAGCAGGGCACCGGATTTCTAGTTAATTTAAGTCTTTAGCTTCTTCAAGGAAAAGCTGTTTGAATTTGTCTTTGTCTTTGTAGTTTATAGAACCACCGGATGCCTTATCATGCCCTCCGCCTTCTCCCTTAACTTTTTTGAAGATATTGTTCAGCATGACTGGAAGTTTTATCTCAACCCCATTTGCTCTTAGGTTTAGTCTCATAGTTCTTGCATTTATCTTAGTCATAAACACAAGAACATTCCCATAATACTCTTTATCAAAGCTTAATTCTGTAACTAATGTAGAAGAGTATCTCTTCTTTTTTTGGTCTAATTCATAAAAATAGACCTTTCCGACTTTTTCCGCTTTTTCTTTAAAGTCTTCTTTTAGTTTTTCAAGTTCAAATCTTACTTTTTTATCCGCGAAAACAAGTTTTTGGTTATTTATTACGTCTGAAATAGAAGCGCTATTCATTAGTATACCCAATGCCTCATCGGCGCCTTCTCTATTATACACTGTAGTCATAGCACCTATCATCCCCGCAGCCTTACCAAAATCATTATCATACATGAATTCATCTGTTCCGATTTTTATTCCATATTTTTCGGCAGTTTCTTTTACAAATTCTGAATTCTCTTTTCCGCCAGAATCTCCAACTAAACCTATTGCAGATTCCCAATCCAATTCTTCCACTTCTTGCTTAAATATTCTGTATACAAGTAAAGAACAAGGGGTATATGTGTTATCACCCCAAATCTTAGGGTTTGCATATGCAGACATATCTGCTTCTATTATTTGGTGATGATCAATTATACATAGGTTTTTGTCTTTGAATAGCGGTAACTGCGCTTCCCTTATCTGCATATCGCATATTATTATGTTCTTGCTGTACTCTTGCATATCCATTTTTTCGTAGTCTTCATAATTTGTTGGTCTGTAGTAATAAACTCCCTTATTTATCTTTTTAAGTGCAGCCGTAAGCAATGCAGCACTTACTATCCCATCAGTATCAAAGTGGTAAAAAACTGTAAAATCATTGTTTTCCGAAACAAATTTTCTAACGCTATTGATGCTTTCTGCTTTTTTATTTTCATCCATGAATATACCTAAAGCCATCCTAATAATATTTATGTATTAGCTTTTAATCAAGTTTGTTTAATATCTTATCCAATGCTTTGTAGTACCTTGACCCTCCTGATGCATATATTTCATCTCTTATTGTTTGTAGCGGAATTAGTTTGTACTTTAAATACGATGTTCCTATTGTGCTATCTGTAGGTATATAAATTTCACTTATGCCTTTGGTATAATTTGGTTTATGGATTATATATTTTTCAAAGTAAGTTTCACCTTCAAGCGCGGGAGTTGTAATTGTAGCCATAGTCCTCCATTCACCATTCTTTTTCTTTAAGGCAAATTTTATTCCAGGTTCATGGCAATCTCCAGCCATCCCCAAGTCTATAAGATCCGATCCAGTGTTTTTTATAGTGTTCATTAGAGAGGTTCTTGCATCTACCCCGCCTCTATAACCTGCGCTATGCATCATCAATAAACCATAATCTCCGAGGTAAGGCGTTTCTCCCCTCAATAAGTAATCATCTACATAAACTACTTCGTTTGTACCACCATTTTCAAGTTTAGGCCCAATCATTCTGCCTTCGCTCCCATTACCAGTTGCCCTTTCAAAATGGTTTCCACCTACTACATATGCTTTGTCAAATAGTGGTGCCAGTGGTTTTAGGTAATTATCGAGTCTTTTTTCCTGCTGGCCTAAGTCTATATCTGAATTTCCATAGACTACTTTGTGCAATTCAGAGATAAACTTGGTTTTTGTATTTTCTTTGTTGTCATCCTTTAAAATATCCTCAAGTTTTCCTACAAATTCTTCTGGACTTGGTGCTCTGGGTAGTGACATCTTTGTCCTTTGTGCTTTATCATTTCCGCCATCAACCATGTCTCCACCCACGAAAAGTACTCTTTTCTCTTTAGGAACATCACTTTTGCTAATTATTTTAGGTACTTCTTCCATTGCTTCATAATCTGAGGCGGCGTTTCCAACATGCCAATCCGATGCTTGAACCACTTCATAAAGCGATCCATTCTGTTTTTCTTTATTTAGTTTGGAAGGATTTATCTTGTTTTTTATGCCACTTACATCTAAATGTTCTATCTCAACAGTATTATCATTGTAAACCGATAAGAAAGAGACCCCGCTATCTTCAAATTGCGATAACCTTTTGGATACATCCGTCTTATTAAGGCTTGCTCTTAGTTTAAATTGTCTGTCTATATCCATTAAAGGACCTTGGTTAAATATCAATACAGGCTCTTTCCTGCTTTGGTAATCTAACGCTGTAAATTCCGTTGCGGATCCTCTTCCAGTTATATAAATATCCGCAAGTCTTCCATACTGAGCATCTAAATTTGTATAATCTACTATCATGTTTATTGTTCTGTCGCTAGGTTTTCCTTCGTTTAATCCAGCAGTAAGAGCATTAATAGCGTGGAATACTTTTACCTTAACACCATTTATTGTTATTTCTGCATCAGGTTCATTACTCTCTTTGTCTCCAATGAAATTTTCAAATTTTTTGTATACTTTTATGTTATCTTGGTTTTTACCAGGATTTAGCATCATATTTATAAGGTGCAAGTAGATGTCATTAGCTTTATCTTTTATACCTTGTTTATCTGACGTTTTCCATTTAGAGGCCTTAAATTTATAGCTATCAGGGATAATAGACATTATTCTTTCTATCTCATCTGGCACTTTATCTTCAAGTTTGTTTTGTTTTTTATTCTTTTTCGTTTCTCTAACTCTCTCTTCTTCTCTGTTATTTCTTCTGCTAAGCCTTTCCAATGCTTCTATGATCATTTTTACGTTTTTGTAGTCTGTAACCCCATAAATATAATAAATAGGTACTCCTTTTTTCTTAGCTTCATAAGCAATGCTTTTCATCTGTATTCTTGCAAGTATTGCGGCTTCAGTTAAATCATCAACAGAATTAGAGTCATTTTTTCCACGTTTTATTTCATTATAAGCTTCTTCTCCATATTTCTCTTTTAGCATGTCCTCTACTAAATCTAATCTCTCCCCTCTTAATCTGCTATATTTGTCAGGTATATATGCCAGGCCCCCATTTATGACTATACCGTCAATTTTACCTTCATAATCTTTTATCATCTGCCCTAAATTATCTAGTACCTGTTTGTCACTTAGTTTTGTTGCAAGTTCTAACTCTGACATAGTAAGAAGCCTTAATTTAGAATAAGAATTATTATCTTTTTTTATTATTTCCTCAAGCATTTGACTTCCCATATTATTACCCCCTTAATAATAAGCGCATTTTTTCTTTTATAAAACAAAGTTGAGTATTACTATAGTATTACTAAATCTCGTTAAAACCTGTATATTTTCTAAGCACCTCAGGAACTATTATTGTCCCATCTTTTTGTTGATAAGTATCCATTATAGCTATCATGGTTCTTTGCATTGGCAAACCAGTTCCATCTAAAGTATAAACATAATCCTTGTTTCCTTTTTTATCTACATATTTTATGTTTAATCTTCTAGATATCCAGTCTGTTGTATTGTCAAATGATCCAACTTCTCTGTATTTTTCTTGTGAATAAAGGTAAGCTTCAATATCATACTGTTTTATGTCCCTAACCCCCATATCACCGGTTGAGCAACTCACTACTCTGTAAGGTATCCCCAATTCTTTCCAAATCTCTTCTATGTTAGCGAGCATCTCTTCGTGAAATTTTTGTGAATCCTCAGGTTTACAAAGTACTATCTGTTCTGTCTGGTCAAATTGGTGTAGCCTAAAAATCCCTTTTGTATCTTTTCCATGTGCTCCAGCTTCTTTTCTAAAGGCCGGGCTTATACCTACTAATTTTATAGGTAGTTCTTCTTCAGGTATATTCGAATTAGAATATTGTGCTATCATAGGGTGTTCAGTTGTAGATATAAGAAAGCGTTCTTCTTCTCCTTCTTCTTCTACACCAGTTACTTTGTACAGGGCATCCTCAAAGGTGGCCATATGCGCTATCCCGCCGTAAATATCACGTTTTATCATAAAAGGTGGCATAACTGGCAAGTACCCTTTTGAGGATATCTTTTCTATAGAATACAGCTCTAAAGCAAGTTCTAATTGTACCAGCTTACCTTTTATAAAAACAAATCTGCTGCCGGTAATCTTAGCAGCATTCTCCATATCCAGAAATTTCCTTTCTTGGCCCAAATCTATATGGCTTTTTGTAATAAAATCTCTCTTTTCTATTTTTCCGTAATTTCTTATTTCAACATTATCATTATCATCTTTTCCTTCCGGCGCATCTGGACTAATAACATTTGGTAGCCATAAAAATAGATTTTTAGCTTCATCCTCATATTTTGCTATTTCTTCCTCTTTTTCTTTTATCTGTTGCATTATCTCCCTAACAGTTTTTCTTTCGCTTTCTTTCTTTTGAGTATCATCTTTGTTTTCTGCAAATTCTTTGCTTATTGTATTTCTTTTGTGCCTAAGCTCATCAACCTCACTTCTGCTCTTTTTTATAGTCTCATTCAATTCAATTAATCTTTCTACAGGGTTTTCAATAGGCGGATTTAAGAACCTTTTTTTAATTGATAATATGAGCTCGTCTTTGTGATCTCTTACATAGTTTAAATCGTAATTCATATGACAATATTATAATTTAGGAATAAAAGCTTTTTTATTGTTTTAAATAAGCTTTTATATTTTATATGCAGTTGTTATTAATTATGGGCCCGTGGTCCAGCGGTTATGACGTCTGCTTGACGTGCAGAAGACCAAGGGTTCGAATCCCTTCGGGCCCATTTATAATTAGGGGTATAGGATATCTCCTTCTTAATTTCCCACCTTCCAAAAATATCATAAATATCGTAATACGATTCCAAAGTAATGTCGAATAGACATATCAGTCATATAAGGTGGACTTCAGTTTTTTCAAGTTATTTGCATCTCTTTTCATATACCAGCTGTCACAGTCGTTTATTGCAAAAGGATCCACTAGGAAAGGTTTGCCATTGTAGATAATGACGTTTCTTTCGTGTATATCCCCGTGTCCTATTCCGTTGGCGGAAAGTTTCCCAACGTAGCCGTTCAATTCTTTGAGTATCCTATCATTCTCCCGATATCTTATGTCAGCGTTTAATCCTGCTAGATAATCTGCCATGGTATTACCTTCTATTTTCCTCATTATGTATCCTATCTCTTTTCCATCGCCGTTTCTTACTTTAGTTATTGGTGTTGGGATTGCTTCTGGCAGAATGTCATACATCTTGCTAAGCTTGTCAAATTGCCCCCTCTCCAAAAAGCTTATTGGCTTAAAGAACAGGTCATTCCTGCTGTAACTATCTATTGAGGAATCAAGAACGTATTTTCCGCTGTTTTCAGTCAATTCCTTTAGCATTTCTTCGGATCTTAAATAAGTGGCCTTTTTCCCCGTCTTTATCAACCCAGTGAATCCTACCTGTATCTTGCCGGCCAGATTCTCTTTTGCAATGCCGATGACTGAATCCAAGGTTATCCGTTTTTTCATGTAATACCTATGAACGTTACAGTTTAAATACTTTAACAACTTAATAGTAGCTATTAATTTAACTATTGGAACTACATACACTAGAGATGTAGCACACTGCATTAAGGATGCTATGAGTTATTAATCCAAAGAAGTGGACACGTTCCTTCGTATAAGGTATTAATGATAAAGGTGATTTAATTATAATATTCATAAACAAAAAATGCATGACAAACGAACGTTTTATAGGAATCATTCCGGTAGGAGAAATAGATGGTCATTTCGGTGCATTGCCATACGTTAATCTCATTGTAACAGATAAGAGAATAATATTTTTGGATCCGGCTTCGCAGGGCGAGACCACTAAAGAGTTTGCCATGGAGACCGCTTAGATAGGGGATGGAGTATTATAAAGTAGAAAGCAAACAGGCGGAGAGAACGGCTAAAATATTAAGTGATAAACTTAAAAACAACGATTTTATCTTCTGTAGATAAATACATTCAAGAGCACCAAAAACCGGGGCAGCGCATTGGAAAATATAACTCCGGCTCAATTTATGTATCGGACGTAAAAAACGCAGTGTTATATCCAAAGAAGACGATTTTGAATAACAAAAACATAAGAATAAATCTGAACGACGGCAATAAATATGTTTTCTTTGTAAACAACAAAGCAGATGACACAAATTCCTTAATAAACGTCCTTTCAAAGGCTTTGGGCCCTAAATTCATAGTCGGGAAGCCGAAAAAAAGCATATTGAACGTAGGTTTGATTGCCGGCATTTCTTTGATGGTAGGCTTGTTTTTGTATCTATCGATTGCTTTATCGCTGCACGAAAAGATGAATATTACGATACCTTTCGTTGTTGTGATTGCAGATCTCGTTTATATCATAGCGATAGTCGTTCTTATTGCTGCAATCGGGCGTTAATCTTTAGAGGCAAATTCCGCTTATTATTACTTTACCTTAGATTTTTTTATCCCCTCAATGTAATTTTTATGTGATTTGTAAGTGTTTATAGCCTCTCCAGTTATTAATCCTGTTGATAGAGCCATAAGAACATTTACAGTGTATATTGCGTATATTAAGTTACTCGCTGCTATTTCCAGAATAATACGGGCTAAAAAAGTTACCATCCAGATTATCATTATATAAGGTTTCCTTTTATAGTAAAGTTTTTCTTCTTTCTCAAAAAATTCCATATCTTTGCTGTAAATTAAACCAACTACAAATAATATAAAAAATAATGCAATTGAAACAGACAGCATATAATAAAAAAATTTAGTTACTGCAGATGTTAAAATAAGTATAACCGTTAAAGCTATGTAAAGTACAGGCAGCCTAAATACCCTGAATAAGCTAAATTTCGTGCCGTTGACCCCCGAATATAACCTCCTTGCGACTATCAAAACAATTACAAAAATAATTATATAGTCTTCTGCTGGAAAAGATGACATATCTATAATTTTTTAATTGACTCCATGCTATTGACCATATTCTTATAGTTATAACCAAACTCTTCTGCAAATGCACAAAGCTGGAAGAATGACTTTATATCACTTGGTTTTTCCGATCCTGACGAATACAAGCAGTTTATACCATAATCATTGCATAACTTTCCGTTTATTAACAAGTTCTTGTAAACTTTAAACAGGTTATCGCTTTTTTCAAGGGATGAAAAGCTAAAGATTACTGTAATCCTGTTTTCCTTTAGCTTGCTGCATAGTCCCTTATTCAAAAAAAATCCATTTACTTCCAAGTCATAGATAAATCTAGCTTTTCCCTTTCTAATAACAAAATCATAATCTTTTCCAGAATAAGCATTGCCTTCCATCTCTTTATCCTTTGTAATATCTTTTATTTTTTGTTCTTCTAATAAAAGGACACTGTCGAATCCAAGCTTTTTAAGTTTTTCAAGTATTTCTGTGGAGTTCTTTCTTATTACATCAATTTTCATAAATTATATTAATTTTAGGTTAAATAAAACTTTATATATAAGGAAATAGAAAGCTATAAGATTATGGCAGAGAGATCAAATCCAGTTGCTGATAACAGGTTGTTTTATAACGTATACGTATGCAGAAATTGTAATGCAAAGATACGTGTTTCAAGCCAGAAAGTTCTTAGAAGGAATGAAGTAAGGTGTAGAAACTGCGGTTCTTCAGCATTAAGGCCTAAACACAAAGAGTTAAGAAAGTTAAAGGTGTAAGTATTATAATGTCAGTTTTAAGTGTACTTTTAGCCAACGGAGATAATTTGCTTTTAACAATACTGATACTTTTAGCTTTTGGTTTATTTGTAGTAGTAGAAAGAAAGAGATTTGATGTAGAAGGTAAGGTAGTATTTCTTTACAAAACAAAAATTGGGCTTAAACTAATGAAAAAAATGGCCAGATTCAAAAGGATTATCAATGTTTATTCTACAATAGGGGTATTTGTTGCTTTAGCAGGTATAGCTTTTGTTCTTTACTTATTTATTCCTTATCTTTATCTAATGATAACTAGTCCTACGACTACATTTCCAGCAGTAGCACCTCTATTTCCCGTTTCTATTTCTGTAGGAGGTATACCGGTTCTAATCGGCGTCCCTATACTTTATATACTGATTGCTATAATCCTGCTTGCAGCACTGCATGAAGCTTCTCACGGGGTTGTTGCTCTGTCAAAGGGCATAAAAATAAAATCTACAGGTTTTGGGTTCTTATTTGGAGTACTGCCCCTTGCATTTGTAGAGCCCGATGAAAAGAAAATAATAAAGGCAAAAAGGATAGATCGTTTGAGAATATTCTCGGCCGGCGCTTTTACAAACGTTGTTTTGGGTTTTATATTCTTAGGTGCATATCTTGCTCTTTCACATTTCATAGTTTCTGCAAATATGATATCTTACTCTCCTTACTATCTGGACGTATCAACCGTAGTTAACAGCAGCCCTGCAAGCATTGTTTCTTTGCCTGTAAACTCAACAGTTTCCGAGATAAATGGACATAAATTTTATTCAGAACAGGAAGCGCTTTCGGATCTTAATGTGAAACCTGGGCAGTATGTAAATTTTACTTTAACCAATGGAAAAGTTTATTCTATGAAAACCACGTATAATTCATCTATAAACAACACTTACCACAGCTATATAGGGGTAGGAGGGTTTTTCTCCTTAGCAAAGCCGCCAGCCTTCATAATTGAGCCAATATCAGTTACAGCTTTTCCGAATAACTCCTTTCCTTCCCAGTCCCTTTATTGGATAGACGGGCTTTTCCTTTGGCTGTGGGTAATCTCCTTTAGCCTTGCAATAGTAAACATCCTTCCTTTGTCCTATTTGGTAGACGGCGGGAAGATATTCTTTGATGCTTTGGGGTATGTAGTTAAAAATGAAAAGAAGGCCTTAGCAATTCTTAACACTGTTGCTTTCTTATTTATACTGCTTTTGGTCCTTTTAAGCCCAATAGGCTCAATAATATTTGCAGCTTTGAAGTAAAGTAGCAATAAAATAGAAAAGGTTAAATCCTCAGTTTACGATATATAATAAATGGCAATGAAAAAAGGGAAAAATTCTGTAAAAAATATCAAAAAGAAAGTTTCTAAGTCCAAACCTAAAAAGACAAAAAAAATAGCTGTAAAAAAAGAAAAAAAGATAGTAATAGACACAAAGAAGCTTTTGAGGCTAGAGGAGGCAAGGAAATACGTAATAGATCTTGCGGGTGAGAAAGGACTTGAAGTATTCGAATTTCTGATTGCAAAGGGAGAGATGGAAGAAAATCTCCTTGCAAAAAAACTTAAATTCGAAAAGGCCAATGCAATAAGAAAATTCTTGTATAAACTCTATAACAAAAATCTTGTTTCTTACAGGAAAGTCAGGAAGAACAATAAAGCTTGGTACACTTATTTTTGGAGTGCAAATCCGAGCAAGCTGGTTTTTATAATACAAGGAATGTATGAGGATGAGATAAAACAAACCAAGAAAGCAATGGAATTGAATAAAGCAGAGGACTTTTACGTTTGTGACATCTGTAACAGAAGGTATGATGTAAATGAAGCCCTGCAAAATGATTTCAGGTGTAAAAATGATGGCGGAGTGCTTACCCACATGGAGCCCGGGAAGATACTAGAAGATAAGCAGAGCAGGATAGATTTTCTTAATAAGAAGCTTAACGAGCTAAAGCAATTGGTTAAGTAGAACTATTTTACGCTCTGTAAAACGCAGTCATAATTTAAATTTATTTCATTGGTATTTGAACATACTGCTGGAGAAGCTGAACTGACTGCAGCACAAGAGTAACCAAAGCTTGCGTTTTCGTTTATGCATGTATTGCTTGTTATTGTCGAATTAGTTGTTATGTGGTGACATTCAAGCTCGCATATCCCTATTGCAATCTGCCGGTGATTTTCGTATGGGTTAGTATAGAATAATGCTGCTATTATTATCAATACTAAAATTACAATCAACACTGCATAATACCCTTTGTCCATATCTTTTTAACAATATTTTATGTCTACCTTGATATAAAAAAGCGTTTAAAATGCAAAAATGTTAATATCTTATGGCAAAAAGGGTGTCAGCATTAGTGATAAAGGGAAACAAGGTTTTAATGGTAAAACTTAAGGCCCAGGATAGGTATATGCCAAGGGCAACTTGGGTATTTCCTTTTTTGGAATTAGATGAGGACAAAAGTCCACGAAGAGAAATAATATCTCTTATGCAGAAATTTGGTATAGAATTTAACCTTACTGGGAAGGTATTCAAGTATTACCCTAGTGAAAACCCTAAGCTACTTTATTTTCTTTATGTAATGGAACATTTGAATAAAGAGCCTGAAGTACTATCATTTTTTCAAAGTTATAAATGGGTACCCATAACCGACATAACCTCATATTCAACTTCATTTATGGATAACAATGTTTCAAGGTTCTTAGAAGAAAAAGCTAAGGAATATAACCAAAATTAAACGTACATGTTTTGTTCTTCTTCTTTTTTAGGCGCTTGACTTACTCTCTTTAGAATATTGTTTATCTGGCCAAGTGTCTTTTTGTATTCAGATACCAGCTCAGACGTATCAACTTGTATATTTACAAGCTCTCCCAAAACCGAGATAAGAGCAGCTGCAGCTATACCATCTGGTATCTCTGCGTGTGTTTCGGCCATTAATACCACAAAAGGTATTTTTATCTTTCTTGTTTTATGTGCTAAATATGAATTAAAGCCCATCATAGCTCCTTCAGGTAGTTTATTGCAGTTTTTTATCTCTTTTTCATTATAATTGCTTGCAAAGTAAACTTCGCTTTTATCCTTCGCTTCATCAACCGCTAGTCCATCCAATGCTATAATCTGGTTTGACTTCTTTTCTTTGTAAATTTCTATTATTTTATCAGAAAGTTCATTTATAGCCTTTAATGGCAAAGGTATCTGTGAAGTTATAACAGTAAAGTCTTTGCCCTCTAAAATTCTAATCGGTGAAAGCAAATCCCCATTTTTAACGATTGCGAATTGTGCAAGCTCCTCAATATCAATTCCTCCGACATCTTTTACAATTCCTTTCTCTTCTAGAAATTTTGCTGCTAGTATAGATATGAAACCTGCGGTTTGAAAAGCTGTTATTATTTTATTTTTTTCTGTCATGACTACTATTAAACTTATTCATTTAAATAATTGTCTTGCAGATTACAGCCCTATCGCTGAAAGAATAGGTATATACCCCAAATATATCAATACTGTCATTACTACTGGTATTACAAAAAATATAGCCCAATAAGCTTTATTCCATCTCCAGACTTTGTATCCGTCAAGTCCTATAAATGAAACAGAACCAAGTGGCAGCATATTAAATGCGGCAAGATAAAAGCTTATGAATGTTCCTAGGCCTGTAACAATATAACCGAAAGTAGTCAGCAGATTTGTTACATTCGAGCCCACGAATACATAAATTAAAAAGAATAATGCCAAGAATACAAATCCAAAAACTATATCTATCAATGGGCCTGCCAGCGATATCTTTCCGTACCTTTCAGTGAAACCTTTTGGATCAGTATACGGCTCATGTGGATCAGGTTCAAATATAGTTGCCCCTGGCAATGCAAATACAAAGCCTATAAGCAATGCCATAACAACTGCAAGTATTAAAAAGAACGGGAACATTCTAAACTGCGCTTCATAGCCGTAGCTTTGAGCAACAAATTTATGCATTAGCTCATGCATTATAAATGCCGCTCCCAAAACTATAAAAGAAGCCAAGAAATATATGAAAAAAATGTAGTTTTCAACCGGATATATAACTACAGCGAAAGCAAAACTTAATGCAAGCCATGCCAATATTATATCCTCTACTTCTTTTACTGAGAACCTTGATACGAAATTTTTGAATTTTTTCTGCGTATTGTGGTTGTAACCCAAATTTGATTTGAAGGGTATAAACTCCCAGGGCTTCTTTTTTCGGTATATCTTCACCGACGGATTGCCCCTTTTTATAACCTTTACTTCTTTTTGCATATCTCTATCTTTAGCATTTCATTATATATATCCTCTAGCTCATTTATCTCAAGGTAGAAGACTTTTTGCTTGAGTTTTTCTTTGTACTTGAATTTTAAAAGTTTCTGTCTTAGATCATCCTTTGACTTTAAATTTAGTTTTCCTCTGCTGGCCATAAGAGCAGAATAAAGGTTTTTCTTTTTGTGCTGGAAAAGAAGCCTTGAAAATTCCAGAAAACCTTCGTCTATATCAATTTTTTTAGGCTTTATTTTAAGTATTATTGATTCAACCGCAGGTCTGGGCCTAAATGCGTTTTTGCTAACCCTTGAAACCAGCTCTATCTCGCATGTATATTGTGTAAATACAGAAATCATCGAGTAATCTCTTATCCCTGGGAAGGCTAGCATTCTTTCTCCAAATTCTAGTTGGTACATTAAAACTGCCAATCCGGCCTTTTTGCTATTTAAGAAATATATTATCTTTTCAGTTATCGGAGAGGATATTGCATAGGGTAAATTTGATATTATCTTGTTTGCGTCATTTGGGAATTCCAAATCTAAGGCATCGCCATTAATAAACTCTATATTGCTATTTTCTCCAAGGAAAGTTCTTGCAGAGTCAAATAAATTTGTGTCTAGCTCTATAGCGTATACTTTCTTTACATAAGGTGCAATTCTCTTTGTTAATCTCCCGTCCCCGCTGCCTATCTCTATAACCACGTCCTCGCTATCAAGATTGGATGCTTTTACTATCTTTTGGAAAACCTTTTCGTCCTTTAGGAATATTTTTGTGTTGTTCATACCAGTATTTTAAGTACTTGGCCATTCTTTACTGGGGAGTCATTTTTTACTTTTAGGCCAGTCTTGCAGTCTACTGCACCTTTGTAGTTTTTAGCTACATCACTGTGTATCTTTGCTGCAACCCCCTTTGGATTTGTGTCTTTTTCAACAAGATATGCGTCCGGGAGGATCCTTCCAAATCCGTCTGTAAGTCTCTTTTCGTCTTCTACGGGGAATACCACCTTATACCCTTTTAATTCGAATACCAAATGATTTAATGCTTCTCTAACCCCTGTGCTCCCGTATTTTTTAATTATATTATCTATTATTTTTATTGCGTTTTCCTGCTCACCGCTCAATTCTTTTATCCTTTCAAGTTTTCCATCTTTAAAGCGAATAAAACCATTCTTTTCTGCTTCCTTTATTGTTAGTTCTGCAGCAGCTGAGCAGGCCATAAACTCATAATCAAATTTTTCCCTTAGTTTTCTGAGTCTTTCATCCAAATCTTGAACAGAATCCATCTTATTGCATAGAACCAGTAATGGCTTATCCTTTTTCATCATTAAAGATGCCATCTTTACCGCTGTTTCATCGTTTATTTCCTTTATCCCCAGTTCCTTTACAACTTCTTTTACAGTTGAGTATTTTATGTTTATCCCGGATACATTTTTGAATATTATATCCGCTATATCCTCTTTTCCTACGTATCTTGACCTTAAAATTATGGACGCTATCCATTTCTTTATTTCATTGTCTACCATCTCTATATCAATTGCCGGATCAAAATCTTTTGTTTTATTACCACTTGAATCTGTATTGCCAGATATATCTATCACTTCTATTATAGCATCTGCTTCCATTATCTCACTAAGGAACTTGTTTCCTAAGCCTTTACCTTCACTAGCACCTTCAACTAAACCGGCAACGTCAATTATATTAATCGGTACAAACCTAGTTCCATCAGCACATGGGGCATTGTGAGGTGTGCATTTTACATTAAAATATTTTTCTGGGCAGTCTATAGTAACATAACCAACGCCTTTGTTAGGTTCTATTGTTGTAAATGGCCTGTCTTCTATCTCTACTTCTTCAAGGGTAAGAGCCTTAAAGAGCGTGCTTTTTCCAACATTAGTTCGTCCAATTATTCCAATCTTCATAGTATCACTATTGCGGTTCCAATTATTAAAGAAGGTATTAAGAAAGTAACTACATACCCAACTGTTCTCTGCAAATCTGATTTTTCTGCGTTATAAAGCGCAGAAAATGAAAGGTTGAATAACATTACGACCGCCGAAACAATAAAATAATAACTTCCATAAAGGTATAATACTAAAGATATTACTGCAAACTCTGCAATTATCAAAGGATAAGAAAAGATTTTTTCCGCTTTGACCTTTTTTGCCAAACCTTCTATTTCCTCTTGAGTAGATACCCCTATAAAATACCCTAGGATAATGGCAATCGAAACTATTACGCTCAACCCTGTTTCTTGCAAAAGTAAAACCATATTTAACTAATATTGCTTGATTATTATTTAAATACATAAATTGAGTGGATTATAATGCAAGTATATAGCTAGTAAGTATCTTAATGGAACAGCCTATAAACAAAGATGAAATAAACATAGAAGAAGAACAGGGGTTAGTTGCTTCAAACAGTGTCTATGGCTTTCTTCGTTCTGGATCAAAATTCTTTGTTTCTTTTCTTATAAGTGTCCTTCTTGTGAGATTTCTTGGACCTACAAACTATGGTTATTATACTGTAGTTGTGCTTTACTGGGGTTTTGCTTCGACTATGGCAGGATTAGGTATAAATTCTGCGGTTCAATATGCTATATCTAAATACCGTGCACAAAATTCAGCTTCACGGCTTATGTGGGCAGTAAAACATTATCTTGTTATAGTAATCTTGTCCTCTCTTGTTGCTTCAATTGTATTATTCTCCCTCTCGGGAGTAATAGCTTCAATATATCACTCTGCAGAGGTGGGATACCTTATCAAAATACTTGCTTTTGGCCTTGTATTTTACTCTCTTTCAAGCAATTTTACCGAACCTTCATTTATAGGATTCCAGAAGATGAATAACAGTTTCATAACCGGAGTATTGTATGATTTTCTTCGTATAATCCAGCTTGTTGTAATTTATCTAGGGTTTGGATTAATAGGGGCAATTAAATTTTATGATGTTGTCTATTTGGTAACTGCAACTGTCGGTCTTTTCTTGTTATACCGCTCAATGAAGGGTTTTCCAAAATCAGCAAAACCAGAAAAGCAGGATTTAAGTCATTTCTATAGCTACAGAAATTTCTCATACGTTATGGCGATAATTTCTCTTTCTTACGGGCCTGTAATAGCCCTATTCCTGGGGGCAGTTGCTCCAAATATATCATCTGTAAGTTTTTATAGAGTGGGGTTAATAATGGCAGGTATGCTTGGCTTGCCGGCAGCCGCAGTCGGTTCTGCTTTTTTCGCATCTATAACCAAGTTTTTCGAAAGAAAGCAATTTGAAGGCTTTTACCGGCTTCAGCGCAGCCTTATAAAATATTCCTTCCTGCTTACCTTTCCGCTTGTTACGGCCTCTATAATCTCTGCTCCAAAATTAATCTCCTACTTATATAAAGCAAGTTTTATCGGCGCAGAAACGCCGTTTATAATCCTTCTTGTGCCGGTTCTTATATCTAGCATATTTGGCCCGGTTACACAGGTTTTAAGTGCTACGGGAAAGCAGAAATATGCAATGTATTCGGTTATAACCGGAGCAGTAGTTGGAATAGCTCTTACATTAATACTAGTCCCAATTTTATATGCAGTAGGAGCTGCATTTGCTTATTTGGCAGTTACATTATCTACTTTATCAGTTAATTTAATACTGGTTTCAAGATACATTAAAATAAAGTTGCCTTATCTGGAGCTTTTAAAAGCCACAGTTTCCGTTGTATTAATGGGCCTGTTTTTATACTTTTTATTAATATTTGTAAAAAGATTGGCTTACCTGCCGTTGCTTTTGATAGCTTCATTGGCTTTCTATGCCTTAATGCTGTATGTTACCAAGACTATAAGCAATAAGGAATTAAGATTCATAATAAAACTCTTTAAAGCTGACAAATTTGTTAAGATTTTCTATAAAAAGTATTAAAGTTACTGTAGTATTTGTATTATATGAAACTAAATGTTAAAGCTGTTGACTTGGAATTCGATGAAAAAGAAAGAAAACTCTTTGCAGACGGCAAGGAAATACCTTTTTCTGTGCGTAAAGTTAGCGAAATGAAAGATGTTCTATTCAACAAGGATTTCATAAACGCTAAGAATAAAAACGACATAATATATAGGATGTACAGAGCAGCAGGCGTAGAAAAGAATGCCACAGTTTTTTCTGCGCATAACATAAGATATGATGTAACGGTTATTGAAAATTATGATCTCGGAGGGGAATTCACAAAGACATTGGGCCATTATCATCCTTTAGTTGATAACGGGCTTGCATACCCGGAACTTTATGAAGTAATAAGTGGGGAGGTTGTATACTTGCTCCAGAAAAAAAATGATAACGGCAGTTTTGATTTAGAGCTTGTTCACGCAAAAGCAGGTGATAAGGTTATAATGCCTCCAAATTACGGGCATTTCTCTATCAATGTTGGAAAAGATTTATTGGTAGAAGCTAATTTAGTTAATTCTACTTTTAATTCTGATTATAAATCTGTTCAGGCAATGGGCGGAGGGGCGCTTTTCTTGCTTAAGAACGGAAATATAGTTGTAAATAAAAATTATAAGGAGACTTCACTTAAGCATACTGATGCGGAGAAAATACCTTTTTTGGACTATTCGAAGAGTATATACGATGAGTATATCGCTCACCCTGAGCATTTTATTTTCTTGAATAAACCGGAATTTTTGCTTTGGAAGCATGATTCTTGGGACATTGAATCACAGGATTTTTGATTCGAAAGGTTTAATAATAAGCAGTAATTTCTCTATATATTTAAATTATGGCCGAAGATGATGAACTTAAGAGAATAAAAGAAGAAGCTTCCAAGGATGAAAGGAAGGTAGAACAAGAGATAAAAAAGGAAGAAATTCAAATAAAAAAAGAAGAGACAGACATCAAGACAGAAGAGGAAAAGTTAAAAAGTTTAAGAGAAGAGGCCCAAAAGCTGGAGAACGTAAAGGAAGAAGCTTCTAAGAAAAAAGTAAGTGAAGTTGAAATAGAATTAAATCTAGCGGGTTTCAAAACCTTTGGCAATGCTGCTTATAATATACTTATAAAGAAGAAGGTTCTTTTTTACTTGATTCTTATACTTGCCGTAACAATTGGCTGGTACGTACATGTTGCAAGCGTTCCTGCATTGTTAAACCCTTTGCAGTCAAATTCGCCATTAATAGGAAATAATTATTTGGGTATGGGGGGTTCCCTTTCTGGTTTAGACCCATATACATTTTATATACAAATGCAGAATGTTCTTAAGACTGGGAACGTTCCAGCAGTAAATTATTTAGAGTACTTGCCGATAGGTTTGCCTTCTAGGACTGATGAGCTTATGGTATCCTTCTTCGGAGCATACTCTGCAAGGCTTATAGATCCAATAGTAAAAGGCGCAGTACCTATGACTTCTTTTATGTTTTTGCCTGCTGTTTTTGCAATATTCTCGGCTTTACTTCTTTTCCTTATAGTTTTAGAGTTGTTTGGTGATTACTGGATGGCAAGTATAAGTGCATTTATCTTGCCTGCCTTTCTTACCTTCTTAAGTCGTTCTACTGCAGGTTTTACTCAGAAGACCTCTCTAGGTTTTATGTTTATATTACTAGCAATATTCTTCCTATCGAAGTCTCTTAAGTCCAAAAGGACAAGGAGTAAAATGATTTACGGGCTAGCAACAGGGATAGCTACAGGTTTAGCAACTGCCGCAAGCGGTTATAGTGAATACTTAATTCTTTTAATTCCAGTTATCTATATAATAATCATTTTACTTGGATATGCTAAAAAGGGAGACTTATTTGCTTATATCTTGTTTGCAATATGGATTCCAATAAAAGTTAGCTTCGTAACCTTTACATTCTCGGATGTTATACATAGCGCTCTTTATTACCCTATGTTGTTTGCTTACGTTCTAGTTCTATTCAAATTAATAATATATGATCGTTACAAACATAAACTTAAAATACCTCTCATAAATAATGGTTTTTCAATAGCAATATACAGTATAATAATATCTTTTGTTGTAGTTGCACTTACTGGTTTAAATACATTAAAGCATGCCTTATCAAGCGTTTCATCTGAATTTATTCATCCATTGGGAGTAGGTATTGTAAATCCTGTAACCCAAACTATTGCAGAATATGCTCCTCTAGATTTGACACAAAGGGTGCAAGACTTTAACTTTCTTGTGGGTTCTATAGGCATAAATTTCCTTTTGTTCTGTGCTGGTGCAGTTTTCCTTCTTTATATTGTACTAAAACGATTTAAGCACTGGTATATTCCTTTCTTGTTAAGTGTGCCATTCCTGTTAATGCTAAATGGGGGCACATTTAGTTATAATGCTACTTCTTATTCGTTTCTGTTTATATTCATAGCTCTGGATTTCATACCTTTAGGTTACCTATTTTTGCATAAAAATGAAATAGAATCAAAAAGATTGTTAAGTGTGGTTCTGTTTCTCACGTTAATCTCATTGATAATGCTTATTGTCATATGGACAATGAACTCCTCAGCAAATAATTATAAATATGGGGCAGTAGCTCTTGCAGTCATACTTATACTGGAGTTTGCATTTGATAAACAGGAGGATGTAAACTTGATATCTTTACTTGCTATAATTCCTTTATTTTTCTTTGTAGCTACAGTTATACTTTCAAATGTTGAAAGCAGATTATTGGAGCCTACAGAGTTGGGTGCTGCGATAATAATACCTTTTGCAATAGTTTATTTCTTTAAGGGGTCTATAAACTTAACAAATAGATTCTTTAAGAATTCACCTAAGAATATGATGATTGTTTCAGCAATTATTATAATAATAGCAATTGCTTTCGTTGCAGCAGATCTTAACTCTAGTCTCTCTTTGTCTTATCAAACTGCACAGTCAAGTGGAAGCGGTTTATTGTTATGGGGGCCTACAATGCAGTGGATCAGCCAGAATACGCCTGTTAACACCTCAATAATCTCTTGGTGGGATTATGGTTACTGGGAAGAAGCAATAGCAAATAGAACTGCTGTAGCAGATGGAAGTAATGCGTATGGCTATCAGTCTATGATAGCTAAGTACTTTTTCGAATCAACCTCCCCTTACGTTTATTCCACATACTTGCATTTTATTCATGAGCCTACCTACGCGGTAATAAGCGGTAGTGAGGTGGAGAAATTCTCTGCAATCTCAACTATAGCGTTGGAACCAACCTCTTTTACGCCTATGACAGAAAACAATGTTACTGTAAATAGCCAAAATATAGGAAATGAAAGCTACAAATACCTGCTGGAATTCGGAGATGTGAATGGTCAAATTTCACCGCTTTATTCAAATACGACAATAAGCAGCTTGCCAGGTAATGCAAACAATGACCTTCTTGTAGAGGTAGTAATACCACTAAATGCAAGTAGTACTGGCACAATTACAAGTATGGGTAATCCTTATGGTATAATCTATAATGAACTTACAGATCAATTTTCATCCCCATTACCATTGGATTACAATTGTGTGTATAGTGTAGGCTGTAAAGAAGTTACAAACAGTGGTATTCCTGGTGGAATGATGCTTTTGAATGCCACAAATGAAGTAAATCTTCACATTGGAGGTTATACTCAAGCACCTGGTGGTTATGAAGTACTTCCAATAAACATGTCACAGTTTGGAAATCAACCCGCTTTGCTGTATATGCCAAATGAAACTCTTAATACACTATTTGACAAGCTTTACTTACTAAATGAAAGCGTTCCTGGATTCACATTGTTATACAGCGATAACTTGCCAGTTAACTCGCTTTTAAGCATAGAAAATCAAGTAATTACAAATGTAAATGTTTATAAGATAAATTATACTGCATTAAGTAAATACATGCTTACTGGAGAATGTTCAGTTTCACCTTCAGCACAGAATTACTGTGATAATCTTAGTTATTTACCGGCTGCATTTGGAAACTACAGTAAACTTATAAATAATACACCTATTAATTAATCATGAAAGTAATAGTTTCAGGTCTTACAGCGTCTGGTAAATCAAGCGTTGCTACGAGCCTTGCTCTTAATTTTGGAGTTGAATATTTTTCTGCCAGTTCAAAATTAAGAAAGCTTCTTCCAAAGAAGGATTTTATGGTTTGGGAATCAAAAAAAGGCATAGATGCAGTAAAATTCAGATTAAATAATCCCCAGTATGATAAAAAACTTGATTCTTTTATTCTTTCTTACTTTAAATCGAAAAGTGATGTGGTTTTGGACAGCTGGGTAGCTCCATGGAAGATAAAGGACAAAGAGACCATAAAAATCTACATAAAGGCAGATGAATATGTAAGAGCAAAAAGAGTAAGCATGCGCGACAAAATAAGTCTAAGTGAAGCTTCAAAGTTTATGAGGCAAAAAGACACTCTCACAAAAAATATCTACAAAAAAATATATAAAATAGAGATAGATAAGGATTTTACTCCATTCAATCTAGTTATAGATTCTTCAAATATGGACTTAAACAGCGTTATTCAAATATGTTCAGACTTTATAATGGATCAAGGGAAAAAGTAATTAAATAAATTTTAGAGTCAAATGCATTTTTGTGAGGTTATTGTTATTTGTAATACTAAAAGAAAAAAAGTAAAGCTTTAATCTTTAAACATATGATTTAATTGAATGAAACTGCCTTTGGAGGATTTCAAGCATGAAATTTTTTCCTTGAGAGAGGAAGAAACCGACAGCAGATACGGTAAAGCTCCAAAGGATAGAAGTATACCGGAGAGGATAAACTACGGTTTTGTACTTTTGGATAAGCCAGCAGGTATAAGGTCTAAAACCGCAGCCTACATAGCCAAGAATCTTATGGCCGTATTAGGTGCAAAGAAGATGGGTTACTCAGGGACTTTAGAACATTGAAGAAATCCCAACGTAACTGGTCTTTTGCCATTAGCTATAAATAACGCTACAAAGGTTCTCCCAGTGCTTCTTTTTGGAGGAAAGGAATACATAGCTCTGATGCATCTGCATAGTGAAGTTGATGAGCAATTACTTAGAGATACGTTCAACAAATTTATAGGAAAAATAATGCAACTTCCGCCGGTCAGGTCTCATGTTAAGCGGCAGTATAGGGAGAGAGAAATCTATTATTCTAATATATTAGAAATAAATGGGAAGGATGTTCTTTTTAAAGTTGGAGTAGAATCTGGAACATACATAAGGAAGCTTATACACGACATGGGGGAAGAGTTAAAAATAGGTGCGCACATGACTGAATTAAGAAGAACAAAGGTTTCAACATTATCAGAAAAAGATAATTTAGTTACATTACAGGATTTAGAGGATGCGGTTTATTTTTATGAAAAAGAAAACGATGATAGACTATTGAACAAATGTTTAGGCAGCATAGAGTCAGCGGTAGACTTTTTGCCAAAGCTTTTCATCTCTGATGGGGCAGTAGATCCAATCTGTCATGGTTCACCTCTTGCTGTCCCCGGTATAGTTAAATTCACTAATTTCGAAAAAGATGAAGTAGTGGGGATAATGACATTGAAAGGTGAATTGATAGCACTTGGCAGATCTGTATTGTCAGCAGAGGAAATAAAGATCTTTAAAAAAGGAATAGCTGTTAAAACAGATAGCGTAATAATGAGTTTGGGCACATATCCACAGTACAAAAAGATTAATTAGAACCGTATATTAGTTATTTGAAAAGGGGTGGTGATCTAGCTTGGTATGATGCTAGCTTCGGGGGTTAGTTGACCTGGGTTCAAATCCCAGCCACCCCAAATAATAATAGTAAGGAAGTTAATATGCTCAAAAATGGCTTTTATTGAATAATTAAAACAGAGACTCAAATAGAGAAAATATCACATTAAATCAGTGAGTATTACAAATTCTTTTAGTTTAATAACGAGAATTAAGCACTCTAAAAAGATACTAACACATACATAATTAATTTTCATTGTGG
Source organism: Nanobdellota archaeon (assembly GCA_021851145.1). Lineage (GTDB taxonomy): Archaea > Nanobdellota > Nanobdellia > Parvarchaeales > Parvarchaeaceae > Parvarchaeum. Next base: position 11,442 of record JAJZJK010000003.1, on the reverse strand, counting down.
GTGCTAACAAAGATCTCGTGACTTCTTGGAAACTCTAATTTTGTTATGCCTTTAATTATTTTTACCGAATCTTTTTCTTCTACACACAAATTCTGATTTTTAAAGCCAAATTCCGAAATTAGTAACTTGCCATTATCTTTCTTAACTGAAAAACCTCTGTCTTTTTTATACGTGTAAAAAGTTAATATGGCGTTATTATCTATACGTTTTATCATTGATTTATAATAATTAACCAAATTATTAACCGATATTCTCATATTTGATACTATCTATTTGAATATATTTATAAATAAAACTGGATTATAAAAGACTCTAAACTTCAATATTCAGGAAAAGCAAGGCTTTTATGTTTAAATTTCAGTTGTATAATTATTTTTAGGTATTTCTAAGAAGTGATGTTGCGATTATTGATATAATTATAGTTGCCAGTATTGCTACAGAGTAAGCAGAGTTAGTTATAACCCCTATCTCGAATGCAACTGTAGCAATTGCTATGCCCACTGCGCCTCTTCCATTTATTATTGCACTTATTTTTATTCTCCATTTATTTGTCTTTGCATTCATTGCCTTCTTGGAATAAAAGAAATTTAGTAATATTGAGAAGACAATAACCAAGACAGATATTGTAATTATTGCAGGCATATAAATTTCAAGAGAATGAAATGAAGAGACATCAATCCCTGCTATCCCAAAGAAAATAGGTATAAAAAATCCATCATTCATCCTTTTTATTGTTTTGCTAACCTTTCTGAATAAGGTCTTGCCTATCAACCCTTCATGTATGATTAATCCTGCAAAGAAAACTCCTATTATATAGTTTACGCCTATTAACTGGGATATACCGCCAGTTAATAGCCCTATGATTATTATCATTGCATAACCAAAATGTTCACTTTTTAATAGTTTTTTAGATTTTGTTAGTTGCTTTCTTAATTTTTCGCTCCCCCTATTCAGAATTTTATCCACATTTAAAAACACCATAAGGAAAATTACGAAGTATACAACCAGTAATATTGCATTTAATGCGCTTTTGTAGGTTATCCCCAAAAGTAAAAATGCGATTACATCCGTTATTACTACTGACCCTATTATTGTTACCCCTTTTGGGTCTCTTGCGAGTCTATATCTCATAACAAGAACAGATACTATTGATATAGATGGCACTGCTATTGCCAAAGAAACTATAAAGTCTTGCCTCAATCCAAAGTGCAGTAAAACAACGGAAAGTAAAACAGACAAAAGCAAAGGCAAAATAAAACTAGTAACAGACATTTTTAGCGAGGGTTTAAGGTATTTTATAACCAACTCTGTTTTCATTTCGATTCCCAATAAAAATATTATAAAGAAAAGAGAAATTGATGACAAAGCCTGCAATTCCAAGTTATTCTGGATGAAATTAAAGACAAAAGGCCCTATAATTAATCCTGCAATAAGGTAACCAACAACAGAAGGAAATTTAAGCTGTTCAAATAGCTCTCCAATAATTATTGAACTCGCTAATACTATTAGAATCTCTATTATTATGTTAAATACCATAGTTTTAAATCGTTTTAAGTGTATAAATCAATTTTTATAGTATAAATAGATTATGAATAGTAAGCGTTTTATTATAAGCCCTTTTTAAACTATGATGCAGAGGTAGCGAAGCGGTCAAACGTGTAAGGCTAAGGACCTTATGGCTTAGGCCTTCGAGGGTTCAAATCCCTCCCTCTGCATATGCGATTAAAAAAGTATAAATACTAAGGGGCTTTATAAAATAGAATTATGTCAATAACGGGAAATGGTTTGCACAAGCGTTCAAGGAAGAGATTGAAGCTAGATATAAAAGAAAGAGGAAAAGTAAACATAAAGAAGGCATTGCAGTCCTTTGAGGTAGGGGATAAAATAATAGTAGATCCTGATTCAAGGATTCAAAGGAATTTGCCCCAAAGGAGTTTTTTCGGTTCAGTTGGTAAAATAATAGAAAAGAAAGGTAAAGCCTATACGGTAGAAGTAAAACAACAGGGTAAAAGTCTTAAAAGAATAGATCTTTTACCAGTTCATATGAAGAGGCTTTGAAAATGGAATACGAAATAATAGATGAAAAGTTTTTGAGCGAAACAGAAGTTAAGGAGAAATACTTGGATTTTGTAGATAAGGGTTCAGAAATGGGTAAAAAGCTTATAGACCACGTTCAAAAGAACATAAAAATAGACAACTTTGACAGCGTATTCGAAGAGATATCCGGACTTAACCTTAACATAAGAGACGATTATATAAGGATGATTATCGACGTATCACCGACTTCTTCTGATCAGATAAGGGCAGTTATATCTCCATTAAAGTTAAACGTAAAAGAAGAGGATTTAAAGGCCGTTCTAGCAGTGCTGAAAAAGCATTTATAACGTTTAAATTACTCCTTATACTATGGGAAAAGATGAATATGCTTATGTTTTAGAATACCTTCCTTTTGGGCTGCAAGACTCAAAAGATAGAAAGGCTACTGCTATAGTGCTTACTGATTCATTAGGCCTCTTGTTGGTAGCACTCAAAAAAGACGTGAAAGTGGACCCTGGAATGAAAGTTTACATTGGAGAAAATAAAAGGGAAGAGGTACACCATATTATACAGAGGATTACTCCTGACAAATTAAACGGAAATGGCTTACAAATGCTTGCGGATAAAATACATGATATTGTATTGGAAAACGAAACAAATTACATAAACATAATAAACAGATTAGGGCCAATAAATGTAAGATTGCATTCATTGGCGCTTATACCTGGCGCAGGTAAAAAAATGGTTCAAAAAATAATGGAAGAACGTAGCAAAGGCGAATTTAAATCATATAGCGATTTTGATGAGAGAGTCGGCTTTACTTCGGGCATAGCTAAAAGCATAGAAAATAGGATAGAAGAAGAACTTGAGAATAAGGATAAGTATAAAATATTCACCTAAGGGGTTGTAGTCTAACCAGGCAGAATAGGCGGCTCCAGCTTGTCTGGAAACATGACGTTAAGGATGATTAAGAAGAAACCGCTTGACCCAGGTTCAAATCCTGGCAACCCCAAGGCTTTAAAATCTTTATCTACAAAAATAAGACAGTCTTATAAAATAAGCTGCAAGGGCGAATAAAGATTTAAATATAAGTTCTATTCTTTAATAAGTTTTTAGCAGTTGCTAGATTGTCTGCTTGGATCAGCATGGAAGAAAAAGCATTGACTAGCAATATAATGATGGTGAGGCCACACAACTTTGGCTTCAATGAACAAACCGCAAATACGAACAAATTCCAGAAAAAGGTTAATTCTTCAGTTAATTTGAATGCCCTAAATGAATTTAATAATGCTGTAGAAACACTTAGATTGAACGATATAAATGTATTCATTTTTGATGATTTAATTGGTGTTGATACTCCTGATTCAGTGTTTCCTAATAATTGGGTGTCTTTTCATTCAGATGGTACTGCTGTAGTATACCCTATGCTTGCAATGAATAGGAGAAAAGAAAGAAGGCCAGATATAATACAAGATCTTTCTACAATCTATGGATTTTATTGTTCTAGAGTAGTCGACTTTACTTTTTACGAAGATAAAAATAAATTTCTTGAAGGGACTGGTAGCCTTGTTCTAGATAGGCTAAACAAAATAGCATATTCATGTCTATCTGAACGCACTAATCAAGATGTAGTAAATAAGTTTTGCAAAGAGTTAGGTTATACTCCGATTAAATTCCACGCTTATGACAGCACCGGTTTTCCCATTTATCACACAAACGTTATGATGGCATTGGGTGAAAAATTTGCCATGATCTGTCTTGATTCTATAAAAGATGAAAATGAAAAAGAAGCAGTTATAACCTCAATCAAAGGATCCGGTAAGGAGATAATTGCTTTAAGTGATAATCAGATGATGAATTTTGCTGGTAATGCATTGGAAGTACTAGACATGCATGGAAATAAGAAGCTGATAATCTCAAAGAAAGCATTTTATTCTTTATCAGATGAGCAGAAATTTGCAATAGAAAGGTACTGTGACATAATAAACATAGATGTTAGCACTATAGAGGAATGTGGCGGTGGAAGCATAAGGTGCATGCTTGCAGAGGTTTTTCTTCCACAGAAAAAGGAACTAAAAACAACCGTAAAAACCCGTCTAAAACATCACAAGTTAAAGTAGTTTGATAACTAAATATTATTTTTTGTTAACAGTGAGTTTTATTTTGCAGTTCATAAATGCATTTAAAGATCTTCTGTAGAAAATGTAAATTACAACTATAGAAAATATAATTATCAGAGGATCATAATCTACTAATACCGTCTGTGCGGTGTCGTATACTGGCGAAAGTGCTGCAGAACCAAATATAAATGCTATAAACAGAGGAATCAACACATTGCAGCAAAAAGGAGTAGACAAAAGACTAAAGAAAATCGCCCATGCCGTATTCTTCTTGTTTGCATCTTTTTTGGCTTTTATAATATAGTAATTTATTGTTATAATAAAAGTTATCATTACACTTAGTAAAACTGCAAAGATAATATCAAACAACGGATAAAAGACTGAAAAAGTAGCTATTCCCACCTGGTCATGCAGGAATAAGTAAGCATATGCAAATAAAATTACAAAAGGAATCACTAAAAATAATTTGTTCTTTTTTAAAAGGCTATTGAAGATTTTATTGCCGCTGATAGCTTTCATATTATTTTATACCAACATGCTGATAAAAGCATTTTATTTACAGTTATGAATTAATTGAGTAATTGTATAAATAATCATCAACTTAATATCCCTATGGCAGGAATTGCAGATTTACCGTTGCATTATGGGCATGTTCCAGATTATTTGCTAAAAACAATGAAGGAAATGTGCGATGCAATAATACATACAATGCTTTATGAATACGGTGAAGATAAACTATTAGATAGACTTTCAAATCCCATGTGGTTTCAAGCCTTAAACAATGCAATTGGAATGGATTGGGATTCGAGTGGTTCGACCACAGTTCTACTTTCCATCTTAAAACAGATTATAAAACCAAAAGATGGGATAGCCATTTTTGGAGGTAAAGGAAAGGCTTCTTTGTCTGTAAAAGATGAACTGCAACATATTAGTACTTTTGATATAACTCCCAGTAAAATCTACAAGTATAGCTTATTATCGGCAAAAACTGATTCAGTTCTTTTGCAAGATGGTTATAATCTGTATATCCATTATATCCTTATATCTAAAAGCGGCAGGTGGCTCGTTGTTCAGCAGGGTATGAATCCATTTACAAAATATGCAAGACGTTACCATCTGCTTGATACAGAAAATTTCGAATGTGATTCAAATTCTGCCATAATCGGTACGACTGGCAAAGCAATAAATCTTTTAGACAAAAATATAGATGAAACACGGAAGACAATTCTTGAAGAGGTTAATACTGATAAAGATAAGATACTCCAGGATTACACTAAGGCCTTGAATACTTTAAATGGCAATTCCACACTTGAACTAATTGAAAGGACCGCGGCAATATCTGGTTTTGATAGGATAAAAAAGATAGATTATTACCGTCCAATAAGTATAGAAAAGCTTAAAAGAAACCTGAATAAGATACAAAATGAGACTTTTCCTAGCCTTTCAAGCGCGCTTTTAGGAGGTTTAACTGCTTCTACTACAAGAGCAATGTCTTTAATCGCAGATTTAATATATAATGAACCGCCATCTTTTATAGATCCTGTTAATTACCCATATGATCCATTTAAGTATGCTTTTACGATAGGAGGGAAAGACAGCATACCTTATTCTGTCAATAAAAAAGTAGCAGAAGAAGTAATTGAGACTATGAAAAATATGGTAATTAAATCAAAAATTGAAGATAAAAACAAGAAAAGGTCTGTCTATAAGATAGAAAAACTTTACAGGCTTGCAAATATTTAAATATCAATAAAATCAAAATATCGGATGCAATATAAATGGACAGTTCTAGCAAATACAACAATGGGAGGACTGATGGCTTCGATAAATGCCACCATAATTCTTATATCGCTTCCGTCTATATTCAGAGGTTTAAATGTTAACCCATTAGCACCTGGTAATTTTACTCTTTTACTCTGGGTCCTTTTAGGCTACATGGTAGTAACCGCTTCTCTTCTTGTAACCTTCGGAAGGTTATCTGATGATTATGGGAGAAAAAGATTCTACACAATAGGCTTCGCTATATTTGCAGTAGCTTCTATAGCGCTTTCTTTTACCCCTTATAACTCTGGCACAAATGGTGTTCTATTTATAATAATATTCAGGCTTATCCAAGGAGTCGGTGGCGGGTTTATAATGGTTAATAGCACTGCCCTTCTTACAGATGCATTTCCGGACAATGAAAGAGGAAAAGCATTAGGAACCAACCAAGTAGCTTTTCTTGCAGGATCATTTATTGGGTTGGTAGCAGGAGGTTTACTTGCTCCATTTGATTTCCATTTAATATTTATAGTTAATATACCCTTTGCAGTTCTTGGTGCTTTTTGGTCCTATTACAAGCTTAAAGAGGAAAAAACCGGTGGCAAAAAGAAAGGTTTGGATTGGAAGGGCAACCTTGCTTTATCTTCAGGTTTAATACTCGTTGCTTTAGGTTTTACATACGCTCTCACTCCTTATAAAACAAACCCATTAGGTTGGGCCAATCCTTGGGTAATAGCAAGTTTAATTGCAGGTATCTTCTTAATAGTCATATTTATACCAATAGAAAGGAAGATTAAGAACCCGTTGTTTAAGTTGTCATTATTCCGGAATATACAATTTCTTTTTAGTTCTCTTGCTTTGTTTTTAAGTGCTCTTGCTAGAGGAGCAGTAATGTTCTTAGTGATAATATGGTTACAAGGAGTTTATTTGCCATTACATAATTTTACAATTGCTCAAACGCCTTTCTGGGCCGGTATATATATGATACCCTTGATGGTTGGTTTTATAGCTTTAGGGCCGATAAGTGGTATCTTAACTGATAGGTTTGGTGCGAGAGTATTTAGTACAGTTGGACTTTTAATAACCGCTGTAGGTTTATTTTTACTTACTACTTTTTCAGCAAATTTCTCATACATTCCATTTGCGATTGTTTTATTTGTAATAGGTGCAGGTAATGGCATGTTTGCTGCACCTAACACAAAAAGGGCAATGGATGCTCTACCTTGGAAGGACAGGGGTGTTGGCAATGGGATAAGAACCACTTTCGCAAATATCGGCCAGATGATAAGCATGGCTATATTCTTTACTATCGCGATAACAGTTTTTTCATATGCTCTGCCGTCTATAATTACAACACAGTTAACTACTTTGAATGTGCCTTCTGCTTTGTCATCACAGTTTGCAGCAATTCCTGCTTCGTCTTTCTTATTCTCCGCTTTTCTAGGTATAAATCCCGTATCAACATTTCTATCCCAAGCTCCAGCTTCACTGACCTCTCTTATTTCAAGTTCATCATTAAAAATAATGAATTCCAGTAGCTTTATTCCTAAATTGATTGCTTCGCCATTTATGCAGGGTTTAAAAACAGCATTGTATATAGGTATAATTATACTAATAATTGCTGCCATACTTTCTGCCTTTACAAAGCATTCTGTAGCTAAGGGGGCAGATAAAGTAAGTTCACCATAATGTTATAAAATTTATTTAAATCTAAGGCTATCAATTTATATTAAGTACACTGAATTTTTCTTGTTTTAAGGTATAATTTTTATCATAGATTATACTTTTATTTTTATATACTTTTATAAGATATGTACCAGACTCGAGGGTAAATTCTCCCGTGCCATTTTCTAAGCTATTGTTAAAGGTATGACCATTTTTATTGAATGAAATAACTATGTTTTTTATTGAACTGTTTATGTAAAGCACACCTATATCAGAAGAGTTTATCGACCATAAATTTCCGAGGTAAGCATTCTTTCCACTACTTATATTTGCGTATAATAATCCATTGCTATAGAAATCCGGATTTACAATTGCGTTGTTAATCCCTTCTTCTGTATCACATCCAAAGTTATATGCATCCTGCACATTCTGAAAATTATCGCCATTCCAATAACTTAGTGTTAGATATGCAGATCCGTTTATAAGAGTAGTGTTATACCCATCACCTGGTCCCCCTAATATTATGCCTGCATCGTAGAAATTATAACTAGGGGTATAATTGAAACCGCTTATCACAATTGAGTAGTTTTTTATGCTCTCATTTACAAGTAATTCAACTTTGTCATACTCCTCCCATCCATAGCCGTCATTATAATAAAATGTTATTTCTGGTTTTCCATTTCTTGATATACTAGAATTTGTTCTAAGGAAAACCGTTTGATTATTTTTTAGTGTTAGGTTATCCCCGGTTTGATTCTCTGCCTGATAAAAATAGTAAGTAATATTTTTGTTTGAAGGAGAAACCGTCCCATTCCCCATTATTGAGTTGGTACTCAAACTAGCATTTATTCCGGAATCATTCCAAACATTATCTATAAAATTTATTTGCTTTGTTTTAGTATTCATGAGAATCACATTCTGAGCAAAATAAGCCTGTGTCTTATTTTCGTATCTTAACATAACATTCAGATTAAGCTGTATCGATGCGTTGTAATCATTACTGAAGTTTGTTACAAAATTATCTAAAGTTATACTACTTTGAATAGAATGTGTAGATATGTTGTAAACATTGCCATAACTGCTGACCCCGTAGTCAACTAATCCCATTGGTGCTGGTTCTGCATATTTACATGCATATAAATTTACACCGTCACTAATCCCAAGGCTTGTAAATTGGTAGTTACTGTAAGGAAACAGCATTACAACTGCTATGATCATTATTGCGAAAACCCATCCAAAAAGCATTAGCATTTCTGATTTTTGATCATTCATACCTTTAATTAAATCTCTAAGAATTTAAGTAACTTGTGTTGTTATACCCAAATCTTTAAAGAGAATTTTTTTAGCTTATTAAGGAAATAGCAAACTTTATATATCATATTGATTACTTATAAATAATTAAAATGATGTGTAAAATTTACAAATTAATCGCAAAAAAGTATAAATATCGCAGAGGATTATTAAAATTATGATGAAGTATAGGATTTTATCTCAAAAAAAGAGTGAAAATGGGCAGATTATAGCACTAGCTATAAATTATATCTCTCCTTCAATGGTAAAAATTTCGTTGAATAAAAAACTAAAGATAAATTTTATAGTGCAGGTAGATAACGATATTGCGTACTTCAAGAAAAAAAACATTGGAAAAGTTATAGAAAATAGAAGTGTAGAAGATCTGATAATAAATACAGATTATTCCATAAAATACACAGGAGGGTACTCTGTAGATGGGAAAAGAATCTTCTTGGATAAGAATTTTCCAAGATTAGTGGCAGTTGGCAATAAGATTATAGATACTGTGGAAAGCATAGCTAAGCACCATGAAGTTACAGAAAAATGGCTTGTTGATTTTGGTTATTCATATGCATATTCACATAAATTAGCAACTTCAATTGAAAAGGATTTTATAAAGCTTTTGGGAGTAAGCTGGCAGGATTATGATAAGGAAGTTGGGAAGCACCTGCATGAAAACTATAAAAGAAGGCTGGAGAACACTCCTTTAGATTTAGATTTATTACCGTACGTGGAATCAAGGGATTCAAAGGCTTTGAAAGAAATAAAAGAAAGCATGAATACTGCAATATTAGATATTGCACAGTATAATTAATGAAACTCTTTTATATTTTTAGTTTCTAAATAATGAGTGGAAGAATGCGTATTCTGTAAAATAATCAAAAATGAAATTAAAGCAAGCATAGTTTTTGAAAACGATCGTTTTATTGCTTTTTTAGACAAAAGCCCTATATTCAAAGGGCATACACTTTTGATACCAAAAGAGCATATCGAAACATTATTTGATTTTCCGGAGGATTATTTAGAGGAACTGGCAGTTGAATCTAAATTAATAGCAGAGGGCGTAAAGAAAGGAACAAATTGTGATGGAATCCTGCTTATAAATAACAATGTTGTAAGTCAAAGCGTGCCACATTTTCATGTTCATATAATCCCTAGAGAAAAAGGTAAACCTTTGCGTGGTTTTATGTGGCCAAGAACAAAGTACAAAGATGAAGTAGAAGAAGAGGGTTTTAAAGAAAAGATATCAAAGTCTATAGAAATGCTTAAATAAGATGCTATCCTAAGGGTTATTATGCAAGCTAAGCAAATAATACTCACTTCAATTGCTTTTATTTTTCTTTTAGTGTTCGCATTGAATGCCGTTCATGCTGTAGGCTATGGTTATTCAAAAGTTACATTGACACAATATTCAGTAAATATCTCGCAGAGCAGTTCTATAAATATAGGCTTTACAATTTCATTGTTTAATGGAAGCTATTGGGGGACTTCGCTAGCAGAGAGTCCTTCTAACAGTTATATAACCTTTACTCCTAGTACCTTAAATCAAGATCCAACATACAGCGGAACACTTACTATAAGCGTAGCTAAAGGAACTCCTGTTGGAACTTATAAATTCAACATTTCTGCAACAGGTGACGATCCTTCCGTTTCTCCAGTGCAATTAACTGTTAATGTTGTAAATTCAACAAGTAGTACACCTCCAAGTGTAACTCCTCCAGTTGTTAGTACTCCAAAGCCTATAAATTACTTTGATTATGTTGGTAGCATATTCCTAGCCGTAATAGTTATACTATTTGGATTAGAGCTTTCGATGAAGAAAAAGTTTGCAAAGGCGGCAAACTATACCCTACTTGGATCGGTTATTTTAAGTTTAGTAGCAGCAATTTATCTTTTAGCTTATGACAGTTTATTAAGAATCTCGGGTATGTTGCATTATGATATTCTCATAGTTTTCTTTATTCTAACTATAATATTAACATATCTTATTTACGGTAACAAGAAAATGCACAGAAATGCTCTGCTTATTTTAGGGAGCTTGTCTGCATTGTTTGTATTTGCAATGTTTTTGGATGCAATTTTAGGGTTACCCTTAACGCAGATTTCAGGTTCATTATCTTACGGTTTTAATTATCTATTTGGATTTGGTGCTGCAGGCACATATTCATCTTATGGCATTTCATTTGCATTTAGTTTGCTTCTTTTATCTGTAACTGCTACTTCTATGCTTAGCTTGTTTTCATACTTCTTTGAAAGCAAGAAAAAATAGATTTTATTTATAAACATAATTGTAAATAATTTTTATCAAAAAATTTGATATCACGCTGTTCTAGCGGTTTTAAGGCGCAAAAAGTATTTAAATTAGAATGTATAAATAAAGTAATTATCTGTATATCCCGGATACACAGGAGTGCTGCATTGCAGTGCTGTGATTGCATATTTTCATATGCAGATAATATTCGATGCTTTAAAAAGCAGATGAAGAATAGTGAGTGCGTGAATTTCATATTTATGCATGATGATGTTAATGCACCAATTCCAGTTGATCCTGCTGGAGGTCACTGCT
>JAJZJK010000018.1 GCA_021851145.1 Nanobdellota archaeon | reverse complement strand
TGCTAAACTTCAACAAAAGAGTAGAATTTAGAGGTAAAATGCACACTTATGATAACATTTTGCTTGAAAACATAAGAATTTTAGCTAATTACATAGTGAAAGACGCTAAAACGTTAGAGTTTGTTATCCCAATCATTAAAATAGGTAGAGATGATGATACAATTATAAGAGAAAAGATAATGGCGATAACGTCTGAAGAGAGAAAGCGCTTGGGGATCAACAAAAGTACGCTATGGTATCGACAAAAAGCTATAAAAGAAGGGAAGAAGATAAAGTTCTGTGAAAAGCGAAAGAAAGGAGAAAAATAGTAAATTATGGTTTTGAAGGATAAGCTGAAGATAGGAATATTTAATACAACATGGGATAAAAGTTGGGGGGGGCGAATTTATTGCTCTTGAGTTATTTAGATATTTTAATTCTTTAAACAAAAATGATGAAATAGATTTTATTACAAGTCAAAACATAATAAAAAACAATGCTATAAACAGATTTGTACGAATACTATTAAAAATAAAAGGGGGGCATTTTTTATTGCACAAAATTTTGGGAATTTTACCGCAGTTCCTTGTAAATAGGTTAATACTGAAAACCAACATCAAAAATTTTGACGTGGTAATCTCAAATACCATATTTGATAGGTATACCTCTACTATTAAAAATTCCAATTATAAATTACTAATTTTTATAAACCATCTGCCCATAAATAAATATTACAAAGAAATTAACTGTTATTACAAGTTGCATTCATTAAAAATGAAAAGAAGGTTTATTTCAGTATGCATAAACAAGAATCAATACGCTTATTTATCTAAAATGCTTGGAAAAGAATACGTAACTTATATCCCAAACGGTATAGAGTTAAAACAAGTAGATGATAATACTATAGATAAAACGCTCAAAAAATTTAATTTAAAGAATAAAAAATTTATATTTAGCATCGGTAGGCTGCAAGAAAAACAAAAGGGGTTTTCACTAGCCATAAAGGCATTTTCAAAACTGCAGAGTAAAAAAGATTTAATGTATGTAATAGCAGGTAAAGGAAATGATGAACCTTTATATATTAACATAATACAAAATTTGCATCTGGAATCTAAAATCGTTCTTGTAGGCTTTATCAGTGATGAGGAAAAATTGGCATTGATTAAAATGTGTGAAATTTTCATACAACCATCTCAATTTGAAGCTTTTGGTTTAGTTGGCTTTGCACATAAACTAATAAAAGCCAAATCCTGCACATAAAGTAGGCTTGTTGCACATAAATTAGTAAAATGTCTTAAAAATTAATGGAATTACCAGTAATAAATTTACCACTAGAATTAGCTAAGCTAAAGGCAGAAGGTTGGATAAAATCACATAGAATAAGTGATACTGGTGTTGGTAAAACGATAGAGGATCGGCTAGGTATACCAGAGAATAATTTAGGTAAACCGGATTGCATCTATAACGGGCAAGAAGTGGAACTAAAGGCGCACAGAATTAATTCTAAGTCGATGATAACACTATTTACACTAGAGGCAGGAACTCGTAAACTTAATGATGTAGAATTAATGAGAAAGTATGGTTATATTGATAAAGATGGGCGTAAAGCCTTAAAGGTTACATTAACTACGCAAGCTTTCATTGCTCAAGGACTAAAGTTAAAAATAGACACAAAAAGTAAGGCGGTTGCTATAGTTGATTCCAATGGAGATAAGTTGTGGATCTGGACAACTTCTGATATCAGATTAAAATTAAATAATCTATGTGTAATATACGTCGATTCTAAAAAAGAGGGTAAAAGTGAATACTTTAAAATAAACCATGCCGTTTTGCTTACTGGTTTAGATGAGAACAAGTTCTTTGAACTTATTAATCAAGGAATATTAAAAATAGATTTACGAATGCATATAAAACAAAATGGTAAATCAAGAAATCATGGTACCGGATTTAGAATATTATCATTTCAAGATCTTGCTATGTGTTATTCTAAAAAGATAGAAATTTTAGAATAATTATAGTTGCTATAATATGAAATCAAAATATAACACTATATTCGTTAAAAAAACAGCTAGAACAGTACATTTATGCTCTAATTGTGGAATAAAAATACAAATTAGAGAAGATTATTATAATGAAGAGAATAAAGATCCATATTTAAATGGACAATTAATAGATAGAAAAAATTTATGCAAAGTCTGTTATAAAATGTACTGAAGCCATCACTTTGGTGAGGTTATAGTTATCCTAGTCTTTCCATTTCTTAATTTTTTATAAGTAAAGGCAGTAATATCTATATCTTCACCGTGTGCTAGAGCTTTAATGAGCGATGTAGCAAACTTTACAGTTTCTAGATCCTCCGCCTTAAAATGAATACCGAACGTTTTATCCCCAGATTTACCACCATATGTTTTTGTTGTTATATACCCAAATGCTTTTCGTTCCATCTTAATTGTATAATCTCAGTTTATAAAAGCTTTATAAAGAGTGTCTGAGTATACAATATACAGGAGGAATACAGGAAGTATGACTGACTTAACTGCCCAATTAAATATCCCAGAAACAATAAAACAAGCCATAAGAAATAAGACCGTCTCGGATGAAACTATAAAGGAGATACTGTCTATAAAAAATCCCTTTACTTTATACAAGATAGCTGAAATAATCAAACGAAAAGAAAGATACGAAAAGAACATAATAAAAACAGCACGTTTTGCTGAAAAAAGACATAACTTAATGAAGGAGAAAATATCGAAATTTAAAGACGCTAAAGATAACAGAATCATTTTGTCTACTATCTGGGATATAGGTAAACGTGATAATTATGCTGGAGATCCAAATTTTTATGGAAACGCTCCGACTCAAGTTATCGAACAATGTATAAAAAGGTTAACAAAACAGGGCGATATTGTACTAGACGCAATGGCAGGGTCAGGCACAACTATCGATGTATGTAAAATATTAAGTCGAAAGGTAATTGCATATGATTTAAATCCAACTAGGCCTGAAATACTTAAAAATGATAGCAGGAAGATTCCACTTAAGGATGATAGTGTGGATCTGGGATTTTTACATCCACCTTATTTAGATATGGTCAAATATTCAAACTCTGATGATGATTTATCAAATATGTCATTAGATAAATTTTTAATTAGTATAAAGAAAGTTATTACTGAATATTATCGCGTACTAAAGAGAAACGGGCATATGTGTATACTGATAGGAGATGTAATTAGGGATGGCAAATTTTTACCTATATCTAGGCGAATGGCAAATATTACTGAAGATATTGGATTTATTGACCGTGGCTACGCATTAAAATTAACTAGAGGATCTATTAGTCAGCAAATGCGGGGAAATATATTATACGCAGAACTTCTTGCTAGCCAAAATTTAAAGATAAATCATGATAGTATCCTGTTTTTCAAAAAGGTTTAACTTTCTCTGATTATACTTTTAAGATTAACTTCCTCCCAAGTCTCTACTAAGTCTTCTATGATATTTTGGGATAATTCACGGATTCCATCCTTATCAATGATCTCCATATTCATCGCTGTACTAACATTTGGATCAATCATTCCCGTATCAAAAATCGCTTGCGCAACCAATTTAGGCAATTCATTCTGAGTGGCTTTTGAAGTGTAATATTTAGCGAGTAAATATTCTGCTAAGAAAGATTTGCCTTCCGCTGCATACCTTTTTTCTCTTGTTGGGTAGAAGGAATGCATAGGATCCAAACGAAAAATCTTTGGTTCGGTATATTTTCCTTTTTTAGGATCTAGACCCGCTAATATGAATGAGGGCAGTGTATCCAGATACTTTATAGGTATATTAGTTTTTGTTGCTATCTTAAATATTTTTACAGCCTCGGCGTTACAAAAAGAACTAAATTTATTAGCAACTTCTGTAATACCAACATCTCTTTTTATTTTAAAACGCTCAAAAAATTCTGCCCCTACATAACCATTACCAGCTACCATACCGACTACATAGTCAGATAATTTTTTAAGTTTTACTTCAGAATTTTCTACAAAAGAAAATCCCCCTAATTCCTTTGTCCCTTTTTTATCCGAGCCAACTACTATATGCTTATTTCCTATCGCAGCGATTATAACTGTCATATCATTTACCTATATTATGTTCTATCATATCTAACAAAAAATCAGATACACTTTTATGTTTCCTATTTGATTCAATTTTTAGGTAGTTATATTTTTCTTCGTCTAGAGGGAGTATCAATAATTTTATCTTAGACACGTGTGTCTTTGATTTTATTAATTTTTTAACATACTCCTTAGGATCTGAATTTTTATTTAATTTAGAGTACCTAACAACCTCTCTAGCACTATGCGCATCTAATCCAATTATAGCTGATGCTACAGCCTTTTGTAGTTCTCTATTTGTTATTTCTGCTAATCGCCATGCCGCATCATATGCTATCTTGCGTTCATCTACAAGTTTTTGCACATCCTTATCTAAATCTAGAAGTTTTAAGAGTTCACGTATATTTTCATATGATACACCTATTTTATCTGCTACTGCATTAACAGAACCATACTTCTTTTTAAGTATAAGACATTGGTTAGCTAGGTATATCAACGAATCTTTTTTGGGCCGTTTACCCTCAAAATTGTAAAACAATCTAGCAAATAATTTTTCTTCCGATTCCATACTATCCAGATAAATATTTCTGAGAGTAATCTTCAGATATATATTTCTCTATAGCTTCATTTATAATTGAAGGTATGTCCATATCACGTTTCTCAGCAATTTTCTGTAATTCAGAGAAATGTTTATAGTCAATAATTACTTCCATTTTAGTTAATTTACTTTTCTTTGCTTTTTCAACGGCTTTTTCTAAGTCTTTTTCATCTTTACTTATAGTAAGAAAGCGATCCCATTCTGGCCCCGTCAACTGTGTAACATAGTCTGCCACCTTTACTATCTTTTCTTGATTAGGCCAAAAAGCAGTAGTTATCCTATATGCTTTAGTTTTACTAATCTTACCCTCTGCTACAAAGGTCAAAAGTTTTTTAGGCATTATTTGGTAAGCAAGATATTTGGAAACGGTATTTGGGGAAATGCCTAAATCAATTGCTACTTTTTTAATTGCATTTGATTTATCTTCTGGTTTATCTCCTATTTTATATTTTTGAAATAAATAATCACAGACTGTCATTGTATCCTCAAAATTTAATGGACGTCTATGTATATTCTCACCAAAAGATATTAATTTAGCTTCCTCATGTGTTAATTTATTAACAATCAACGCATCAATTTCTTTCCAGCCAAGCTCTTTACACGCTCTAAATCTACGTTGACCAATTATCACTTTATATACATTATTCTCTTTTTCAACCACTATTGGTTGCAAAAGCCCAAATTTTCGGATACTATTTTTTAACTCTTCTAAATTTTCATATTGCCCCGTTTTTCTTACATTATCCTCTGATACCTCCGTCTCAGATATTTGTATCCTGGCGTAACGAGCCTTCACATCTTGCAGAAAATTTTTAGCCATATTTACATAACCTACTTAGCAATTAAATACTTTATAACTATTAATGAGTTTTCCACCAATTATCTCTTAGCTCTCTAAATTCTTTTGCTGTAATTTTTCCTTCTTTTAACTGTAGGTTTAGTTGGGTTACAAATGTACTAAACTGTTTACTTTTTTCATCTCTTTTATCAAACTGCTCTTTTAATTGCTTTAATTGTTCCATATTCTTTACCCCATGAATTATAACCAGGTGTTCTAAAATATCTTGAAATTCTTTGCCGCATATTGGGCACTTCTGTTTTCCTATTTTTGTCATTGATACCTCAAACATTCTTTTTTAATACCCATATATACTCATGATTTTCTGCAATTTCATTATGTTGTAAATTCCACTCTTTGATTAATAATCCTTTATCCCAAATTATGCTGCTCCTTAACTTAAATCCAAGCTCTAAACATTTGTAAAGTAAATCAAATGGGAAAGTATTTAGGAAACCTTTCTCAGCAATAGATGCCACATTTAAGCAAAGGACACCGTTTTTTCGTAAAACTCTATAAACTTCTTTAAAGACTTTTATTAACAAGGTATATGGATCAGATAAATTTCCTATGTTAGACGGATTATCTGAGTATTTTACTGCACTTAGGTATGGTGGACTTGTTATACAAAGATCTATACTTTCGGTCTGAAGTTCATTCATTTCTTCTGATGATTTGCAAAAGAATTTTCCCTTATTTTTACAACGTCCTTTTGCTATATCAATAAATTTTTGCTCTATATCATAGCCGATTGTGTCTCTTCCTAATCCTAATGCAATTACATTTGTAGTGCCACTTCCACAAAATGGATCTAATACGACATCCCCTCTCTTACTGAATAATGAAATTAACCTATAAGCTAACTCCTCTGGAAACGGTGCTGGATGAGGTGCTTCGACACCTAATTCGAAGCTGCTTATAGAAGGATTTACAGTAGTTATTCGCCACACACTGCCTAACCAATCTAAATTCCTTAATTTTTCTACATAATTAAATTTGTTTTCCATTTCTATGGTTTCCAAAAGTCAAGTAAATATTCAAATGTACTTCCAAGAGTTATATAATTACTCGGATAACCAAAAATACCGACATGATTCACAAGATTTCTTTTATCCCAAATCAAAATATTTCTAAGTTCAAAGCCTACTTTTTCTAGTGCTGCAATTAAGTATACGTGCGTAAGTATACGTCGATTCTCCCACCACAAATCATTTACGTTTATTATACAATGTCCTTTCTTCTTTATTAATGGGAATACCTCTTTGTATATTCTGCCCATGGCCTCTGCGTATTTAGGAACATCCATAGTTCCTAAGTCCCTCGGATCATTCGAATACTGCTGTACCTTTAAATAATGTTCGTTCTTTCTCAAGTCTGCCCGCATGCTCTTGTTTAGACGTGGCTTGTTAAGCATTGTAGCGTATGGTGGAGATGTTACGCATAATGACACCGTTTCAGACCTAATATATTCCTTAACTTTAAGTGCATCATCATTAACTACAATCTGCTTCGTCTTGTCTATAAGTGTAGTTTGATTTAATCTTTTACGAGCAAAATCTGTATATTCTTTTTTTAAATCAAAACCGATTGCGTTCCTACCTAAGTTTCTAGCTGCTAACAAAGTAGTTCCCGTTCCTACGAAGGGATCTAAAACTAGCTCTCCTTTGTGCGTGAACATTTCTATAAACCTTGTTGGAAGGGCTATCGGGAATGTTGCAGGATGTATATTTTTGTCTCGTATATCATCTTTAGTATAGTAAAACTCTTGTACCGCTACTTGCGATTTTACCCATTCCTTTCCTGTTAAGCAATTTATATGTTTTTCTGAGCAGGAACACGTTCGCTTATAACTTATATTAAGAGTTTCTTCTTTCATTGATAACTCGTCATTTTTAGTTAACTTTCGTTTCGCCATAAGTATGTGTACTTGATTATTTCTTATGCTTGTTACTTTTATTTTCTTGATTCTCCTTATTAGAAAGCCACTCTTTTATTGCCTCTTCTACAGCTATCGAAACATTGCCCTTTTTTAGGCCCAATTTTACCGCAACGGCTTTCCTAAAGTCTTCCTCAAGTTCATCGGGGAGTATTATGTCCATTCGTCCCATATTAAATATAAGTAGTCTTTATAGTATTTAAATATAACACATAAGTGTATAACCACAAAGCTTATATACTATAAACACATATACACATATGTGTATGGAATGTAGAAATTGCAAAGGCTGGGATGTAACAAAACGAGGTATTATAAAACTAAAGACGGAAAAAACTAAGCAGGTCTACTACTGCAAGTCTTGCAGAAAGCGCTTTGTTAAAGAACGAGAATACGAAAGAGTTTTTCCAATAGAACATAAAGAACCGTCTAATCATAAGAAGCGTAAAACGTATTCACAGGATTGGCCGAACTACAACAACGCAAAGATGCAGGAGAAGGTGATGTTCATAGACATACTTAGAGACTTGTCTAACCTGATTGTCAATGAGAAACCACCTTCTGTAGGAAGAACACCCATCCCTATACAGGAAATGGTCTTTTCCACAGTAATGAAGTGTTATGAAAGGATATCCTCACGAAGGGAATACTCGGAACTAAAGATAGAGCAGGAGAGGGACAAGCTAGATATTGTTCCACATTTCAATACTGTAATAAAATACTTCAACGATACCAAACTAATACAGATCTTGAATGATCTGATAACTGTGTCTGCACTACCACTAGCAGGGGTGGAGGATACATTCGCTGTAGACTCAACAGGGTTTAGTTCAGCATTATACTCTCGATGGTTTGATTACCGCTTCGGAAAGGATAAGAAGATAAAGAACTGGTTGAAGGTCCATGCCATCTGTGGAGTGAAAAGCCACATAGTTACGGCGATAAAGGTGACAAACGGTAGCGGTGCAGACTCTCCGCAGTTCCCGCAGCTTGTGAAAGATACCGCAAAGTTCTTTAAGATAAAGGAAATATCGGCAGATAAAGGATACTCAAGCAGGGACAATTATGAAGCAGGTGCAAGATTCGGTGCGCAGGTCTTCATACCTTTCAAGTCCAATTCCACAGGAAGAGCGGGCGGCTCTGCACTTTGGCATAAGATGTTCTATTTCTACAAGCTACACAGGGAAGAATTCGAGACGTATTACCATAAGCGTAGCAATGTAGAATCTACGTTCTCCATGCTCAAGAGGAACATGGACGGCAGGCTAATGATGAAAAAAGAGGTTAGCCAGGTCGTAGAATCATTAGCAAAGATACTTTGTCATAATATCCTATGCTTGATCCACGAAAGCTTCGAGAGTGGTATTATTTTTGACTTGGCTTCCTGTGCACATTTATTAGGCTCGGTGAACACGAATTCGACTTTAATCAAAAGATAGAATCAGTTATGTGCAAAGCTGGTTTAGTTACATTGGAAGCGCTGTCACAGGGTAGTTTAATCCTTGTAAGTAAGAATGAGGGATCTGAAGATTTAATAGAAGATGACAAGAATGGATTTTTTACAGGACTGGAACCTGAAAATATAGCAGAAAGGATAGATTATATCTTAAAGTTGCCAGAAAATAAAAAAGAAGAAATAAAGAAAAACGCTATCAATACCTCGAAGATATATTCTATTGATTCTATGGGTCACTTATACGCGGAGTTAATGCGTGTAGATGGATGATTTTACTAAATCAAGTCTAGAGATTTACTTGCTTCCAAAGTTGTCACCGCTAATGCGATTTGTGATAATTGTTAAGCGATAAAATCCAATCATCTGTAACAGTTAAAGAACTACCGGATTGATTCAATAATGAAGAGAATTAAATTTTCTATTAGAACTATAACAGAAACTAGCAGCGTGCCTATAATAGCAAGTACCAAATTTTTACCTCATTCCAACCATAGTTGATTATTGTCTTCCTTCCCAGTCTACTCCCAGAGTGTTCCCGAACAATTCCGAGTTATCTAACAGTCAAAATCATAGAATTTCTAATTTTAGCCCAGTTCGATATCCCGATACGTGTCCCGAATTCTCGAACTTTTACCCCATTTCCAGAATCAAGAATTACTGATTTTTATCTCGAATGGCTTGCGGATGACTCCCGCTCTACTCCCAGTAGACTCCCATATGGCACATACATGGCTTAGGCTTGGCATGGCCATATCTCCGAACTAATAGTGAAATTAGCGAGGAGATATACTATACCCCCCACATTGAATAGCCCCGACCGGATTTGAACCGGTGTCTAGGGCTCCAAAGGCCCTCGTGCTTGGCCGCTACACTACAGGGCTATAGTAATATAACTTAATCAAAAGCCTTGAATATAAAACTT
>JAJZJK010000017.1 GCA_021851145.1 Nanobdellota archaeon | reverse complement strand
TATGAACTTTTCCGCCTTCATGAATACAACTTCATACAGTCCTGGATACGAAAATTCATTAGATTCTTCCATTAATCCTCCTCCGAAAGCCTGTTGCCTAATTTCAACAAGTATCTAACTAAAATAACCATGTAAAACAGTGCTATAAGAACAGGCACTGAAATTGATATTGCTAAAGACTTTGCGCTTTCGGCCCACAGAAAAACAAGAACTGATATGGCTTCTAGAACCACAAAAATAAGCGCATAAAAGAAGTACTGAAATCCGACATTTCTCATTCCAGAAATAGACCTTTCACCGCTTTCGATTGGTGCACTGCCCTTACCAACAGGCTTAGTTCTAGGGCTAATAAAATCAGAAAGCTTTATGAAAAAGGTCCAAACTATAACTGCTACTATAATAAGCAAACCAAACAATGCAAAACCTATTGCCATACATAGATAAGTATGCCAGAATTAAAAAGACTTTCTAATAAATAAAGCGCCTTTAATCGCCTTTTAGGGTTATTAAGTATATATATTTGATATATGATTTAAATTTTAATGAGAACCAGCATATTGATCTTGGGAGTTTTTATTTTGTTTTTAGTTATAGGGAGCTCACATGCTTCTTCTATATCTGCGTCATTCAATTCTCTAAACAAAACCATATCAATAAACCAGGAGGAATACTTCAATTTATCGGCATATTTCCCTGTTGGGACAAATTATACGATATTACTGAACAATACCCCTATTCTTTACGGAAATTTGCCCGCAAACTACAGCGGATACAAAATAATAAGTTATAATGTGACTAACATGCCATTCGGAACTTATTACCCCTCAGTCCGTTTCTCCGAGTTTAATTTCCACTTAAACTCCAGCAATGAAATATACATAAAACCAAGCCCTGATTTCACATTCATAGGAGATTACAAAACCACCGAGATAATCAAGAATTATTCCCTGCTTAGAATAATTATAAGCAACAACGGAAACACCCCTATGCAGATGAACTGGACACTGCCAATTTTCAAAAACACATCGATATCACTTACGTTTAATCAAACTTTTAATTTGAATTCTGGTTCAAACATAACTATCCCTATAAATTTGTCTCTGCGAAAAGGATACCAATCTAACATCTCCATCCCGTTTACTGGAATATATGAAAACTATTCCATTACAAAAGCATACCAAACAAGTTTGATAAAGCCGGTCATAAATATGTCATTTTATGATGTAAATGTAACACAGATAAACTCAACAAGAGAGCTTTGGGTTTCATACATAAAAAATTACAACAATGTTCCATTAAATATAAGCATACAATTCTCACTTGAAGTGAACGGAAGCACATTCCAGTATTCAGTCCCCTATGAATTGGCAGTGAACGCAACAAAGATAGAGGTTGAATTGCCAAAAAGCACTGTTGAAAATGTCAAGATATCCTACCAGAATGGAAACTTGTCGAAAGTAAACCAAAACGTGTTTGTGGCCCCAAGCAAGCCTTCAAACAACGGCATTTTATCTATAATAAACACATTAGGCTACGTAATACTCACGGCAGTATCCATATTCATACTGGTTTTAATACACTTAAGACTTAACAGAAGAAGCAAGAAAAAATAAGATGGAATTCATAAATAAAAAGAACTGGAGATTTTTTGCATACATATTAACGGATATAGCTGCGCTTTTTTTGATAAATTTCTATTATCTAGAATTGTCAAACATAGTGGTTTATGCGTTGTTTATAATCCTTATATCATTTTTGATATTCTTAACAAAAAATTTCATAGCAAGTTTCTTCCACATAAAGGTAAGCGGAGAATTTTGGATAACCGGATTAATATTTTCCGTAATAGCAACTTTAGTTGCATCAAGTTTTGGAGTGCCCATACCTATACCTGTAATAAGCTATAACAATTACAGCAGAATGCATACTTTAAAAGGCATCAAGAAAGGGGAAGTAAAAATACATGAAAAGTGGGAGATAACTTTTCTTTCTTCATCTTTGCTTTTGTTTGCCGCATTTGTACTCATAAGCTTATGGCATGTCTTGAATGAAAACGGATTCTTAATATCGGGCATAGCGCTTGCGATGTTTGTTGTTGTTGACTTCCTCCCAGAAAGAAGATTTAACGGCGCAAATCTAGTTTACCACAACTCAATCATTTATTTTATAACGCTTCTATTCCTGTTGGTAATAGGGATACTAAGCATAGTAAACTACGTATCATTTTTAGTTTCATTCCTGGCGTTTATAGCCTTTATATTTATAACATACCTTACAAGGCTTTGGTAAGTTTAAAAGCCAGGTTTGCATAACTTTTTGCAGTATTTTATAACGGCGTTATATTTATAAAGAATTAAGTTCTATCAGAGTTATGTCAGAACTCTTCTGTTCAAAGGTTATATCGGAGATAATACCGTCATTTAGGGCGATAATAGCAAACAAGCTTTTAGATAAGGGAATGACACAAAAAGACGTGTCTAAGCTTTTAGGTATAACGCAGCCTGCGATCTCGCAGTATAAAAGCGGTTTGAGAGGGCTGATAACGGAAAAGATGATAAAAAATAAAGCGTTTATGGCATATCTGGATAGCATAGCCGAAAAAGTTTACAAAAATAAATTAGACATAAATTTAAGGACATGCGAGATATGCAAAGCCACAAGAGATTTTGGAGTAATAAGGGAGAAGGACATAAAGGAGTTTCTTTGCCTTCTACAAATTGCAG
This sequence comes from Nanobdellota archaeon, assembly GCA_021851145.1. GTDB lineage: Archaea > Nanobdellota > Nanobdellia > Parvarchaeales > Parvarchaeaceae > Parvarchaeum. The sequence continues at coordinate 7,123 of JAJZJK010000017.1, read as the reverse complement.
GTTCAAATTAGTATGGAACAGATTGACATAAAGGGATTAGAAGTATCTGTGAACGGGAAGAAGGTATTGAATGGCGTAGACCTGTCTGTGCAAAAGGGGAAAATACATGTTTTGATGGGCCCAAACGGCAGCGGTAAAAGCACCCTTGCAAATGTTATAATGGGAAATCCTAAGTATGCTGTAAATGCAGGATCAATAAAATTTGACGGAGAGGATGTACTAAAACTAAAGGTAAATGAACGAGCTAAAAAAGGGATATTCTTAGCATTTCAAGAGCCAGTAGAAATCTCGGGAGTAAATACAATGAACTTCTTAGTAACTGCGCATACAAATCTAAAGGGAAAAAACCCAGAACTGAGAAAAGAAATAATGAAAAAAATGGAAGAACTTAACCTTTCTGAGCTATTCTTAAAAAGATCATTAAATGAAGGTTTTTCTGGAGGAGAAAAGAAAAGGTTTGAATTGCTACAGGTTATGCTCCTAAAGCCAAAAATAGCAATACTGGATGAAATTGACTCTGGAATGGATATAGACAGCGTAAGAATGCTTGGGGAGATAACAAAAAAACTATCCGAGGATACCGGATTTTTAATGATAACCCATAATGACCATATACTGGACCATATAAAACCTGATATGGTTAGCATAATGAAAGAAGGGAGGATCATAAGAAGCGGCGATTACCAGCTTATAGAGCAGATAAAGAAAGAAGGTTACGGAAAATTGATTTAAAATGGAAAAAATAGAATTTGATTACAGTAAATATAACTTCAAAAACTCTACTGCCAAGTACAAGATCTTGTTCAATGAAGGCTTATCGGAAGAGGTAGTAAGAAGCATTTCAAAACTTAAAAATGAGCCGGAATGGATGACGGAATTTAGGATAAATGCATACAAATTTTTTGTAAAAAGGCCGGTCCCTGAATGGGGTGCAGATCTTTCAAAAATAAACTTTGAGAATATAACTTATTTCGCAAGAGCTACCGATAAAAAAACAAACAATTGGAATGATCTTCCTGATGACATTAGAGAAACTTACGATAAGTTAGGGATACCGGAAGCTGAAAAGAAATCACTTTCCGGGGTAGAAGTAATGTATGAAAGCGAAGTAGTTTACAACAGCATAAAAAAAGATCTTGAGGAATTAGGTGTGATATTCTGTGATACAGACACAGCAATAAGGGAATATCCTGAAATTGTAAAAAAATATTTTGGTAAGGTTATTTCGCCAAATGACAACAAATTTGCAGCATTGAACTCTGCTGTGTGGTCTGGAGGTAGTTTTATATATGTTCCAAAGGGGGTAAAAGTGCCAATGCCATTGCAGGCATATTTTAGGATAAATGCCGCCAATATGGGGCAGTTTGAGAGAACATTAATAATAGCAGATGAAGGTGCGGATGTTACTTATATAGAAGGTTGCACGGCGCCAGTTTATTCCAAAGATTCATTGCATGCTGCTGTAGTAGAGGTTATAGCCCATAAAAACGCGCATGTAAAATACATAACCGTACAAAACTGGTCCAGTGATGTTTATAATTTAGTAACTAAAAGGGCATTTGCATATGAAAATTCATTTGTTGAGTGGATAGACGCGAATATGGGTTCAAAAGTAACTGAAAAATACCCTTCGGTTTATTTAATGGAGCCGGGAGCTAAATCAAATGTGCTGTCAGTGGCTTTGGCAAACAAGGGGCAGCACCAGGATACTGGAACAAAAGCTGTGCACCTTGCACCAAACACAAGTTCAGTTATACGTTCTAAATCCATATGCTTGAATGGCGGAAGAACAACCTACAGGGGATTGGTAAAAGTAAAGAAGGGGGCAACAGATGTAAAATCAAGCACAAGATGTGATGCATTGATATTTGATGACATCTCAAGGACTGACACTTACCCTTACATGGAAATAGACGAAGAGGAAAGCACAATATCACATGAAGCATCTGTAGGCAAGATAGGAGATGAACAACTTTTCTACCTTGAATCAAGAGGTTTATCAGAACTAGAAGCCATAAATATGATAGTGTTAGGTTTCATAGCTGAATTTGTAGATGAACTCCCGATAGAATTTGCAGTTGAGTTTAACAGGTTAATAAAAATAAATATGGAAGGAGCAGTTGGCTGATCCTTTTATGAAAACTAAAAGTGAGCCTAATTGGCTTTTAGAATACAGAGAAGAGGAAGAAAAAGTTGCTAATAAACTAAACTTAGAAGACAGAAATATATTTTTTAAGTATATAGAAAAAGAAAATGAGTTCTATTTCAGTGATTTAAAGGAAAAAACCGAAGAATTCGATGAGTTGCTAGAGTACGATAAAGAAACATTTAAAGATAAATTTAGCATTAAAAATATAAAAGAAACAGATGAAAAACCAGAACAGTTCTATGAATTCAAAGACAAAGACAGAATAGAAGCCTTGATAAATTCTAATTTTGAAGAGGGGTTTATAATAAAATTTAATGACGGCATAAACGTAAGTAAGCCTTTTACAATAAAACAAACTGTAAAATCTGGCAGAAAAATAACAAAAATAATCCTTGTTATAGGCAAAAACAGTAAACTATACATAAATGATGAAGTAGATTCTGATAAAGACGCGTATTCCGGCCAGAATATATATTTTATTGTAGAAGAAGATTCAGAGATAAATTTTATGCTTTTGGATAAGTCCAAAGGAAGAAGCACTACAAATATAAATTTAATAACAAAAGGGAGGGTTAATTTTGTATCTTTATTAACAAACGATAAAATAAGCAGAAACAGGCTTTGGATAAAAATGCTTGAGCATTCTGAGGTAAATATACAACAAGGTGTAATAGGGAACGGCCAAAGCTATTTTGATATAGAAAGCGAAATAATACACTTTGAAAAAAATACCAGCAGCAATCTTAGTTATAAGGCTGTTCTTGACAACAGCGCAAAAGCAGTATACAAAGGCGTCATAAGGCAGGAAAAGTCTGCTATAAATTCATATGCTTATCTTTCGGAGCACTCTCTTATACTTGATAAAAATGCAAAAAGCATTTCTGTACCAAGCCTTGAGATAGAGACCAATGAATTGAAAGCCTATCATTCCGCATCATCACAGCCATTGAATAAGGAAATGCTGTTTTATGTAATGTCGAGAGGGCTTGGCAGGGATTTAGCTGTAAAAATGATAGCAAGCGGATTTATAGAGTCAGTTTTCAATAAAACTGAAAAGATGGAGTTCATAAATTCTTTAAATAATTCAATAGAAAATAAAATGGCTTATCTAAAAAGTTAAGTATTTTTACTATAAGTTACTAAAAATGGGATGGCGATAATATTTGATCTTGACGGCACACTGATTAACAGTCTAAAAACTCACTCAGAACTAATTAAAAAGGCAACTGACAAAATTATCGGAAAAAATGCTCTTTCTATACAATTCATTGAAAGCAACATACGGTTCCCTTCTAAAAACATGCTTGGCTTGGCATCTAAAAAGTATAATCTTCATCTAACAGATAAACAGATGGAGGAAATAATAAAATTAAAAGATGAGATGTTTACTGAAAAATATATTAGAAAAATAAAGTTTTATCCCAGTGCGTTGCAGCTTATTAAATTTTTAAAAAACAAGAAAATTAGTTTTTGCATAGCAACTTCTATGAATGACGAAGAACTTTCAAAAATAAACCCTTTCCTTAATGTATACTCATTAGCAGAAGTAGTTAACTCACCTGCGCTAAAATATGAAAAACCAAATCCTTACATAATAAATAAGGCAGTTAAGATGCTCAAAATTAAAAAGAAGGAAGCGTTTTATGTTGGAGACGCTGAAACGGATTATAAAGCAAGTTTAAACGCAGGAGTGAAATTTATTGGTGTGAATAACCCTAAATTAAAAACTTTAGGAGATATGTATTTTAAGGACATCAAATCATTATTTTTATTTGTTAAGAAAAACTACTTTGATTTCTTGTGATTCTTAGAGTTTACTCGTATGTAATAAGACAGAGGGTTCTTTATTAATTTGCAGGTCTGATCAGGGAAACAGACATTAAAAAACTTGTAATATCCCTTAGAATCACAGTTCGGTGGAGGGTAAGACTTCCCTGAAAATGCATATTCAACCTGCTGTAAAATAAGGTTCTGCTTTAAAGGAGGTTTGTTTTTGTTATTCCATTCTAGAAGAAAACCTGTTATCTCTTCCTTTGTTCTTCCTATACTCCTCAAAAAGTTTACAAGTATGAATATACTTCTTTTTCTACCATCAGATAAACCATTTAGTATTAATTTTATACATGGCGGGAGTTTTTCGACATTAAGCGGGAGAGAAACTGGGACAAATGATTTTGGTTCTACTGCTTCAGTAGCTTTTTTATCCTCTGATTCAAATGCATCATAAGCCCGTATAAATAATGAAGAAGCTTCATTCCTTTGTGGAGAAAGATCAAAGAAATCTAAACTTGTATCAACGTTATCTGGTTTTGCCTGATCAAGACTGAACTCTTCAACTTTATTTTTGTTTATAGGGACAGAAGCAAACCACTTCTTTTCATTAAGTGAATATTGCATCCTAAACATATGCCTCTCAGAAATAAGCACAGTGTCTATATCTATTATAGAATAAGGATCAAATTTACCTTCAGAATAAAATTTATCTTTATCTAAATTTAATTCTTTGGATATCCGTTCTATACCATAGTTCTTTACTTCGCTTTCTAATTTGGCTCTAAGCTCATTTTTAAGAAATATTGATATAACCATTGGTGCATCTGGAAATAATCTTTTAGTGCTAACTCCGTTTATAGACTCTGGAAATGTTTCATAAGGCACTAGAACATGAAAACCACTGCCTCCACTAAATTTTACTGAGGTGCTTCTAACCCCTTCACTGCTTATTTTATCAACTATCATTTTAGTAAATATCTTAGAAATATCTAAGATTTTGCAATCAACATCTATAATAAGATCCCATCCTTTTCGCATGTCATCTAATTGCTCTTTAGGGATCTCCTTATCAAGCAGAAGAGGATTAATCCAGCGTTCTTCGCTTACATGGAAACTTGTAGCGCCGGTCTTTATCAAAGTCTCAACATCGCTAGGATACTGAAAAAGCATAGGTCTTTTTCCAAATTTATCGTAATATCTTGCAGCACATTCTCTGTCCTTTACATTTAACAGTTTATCTATTACATTATCATTCATGTAGTATTTCAGTATGTCTGAAGGTTTCATATATAACAATTATGTAATTATTAGTATTATAATTATAAGTTGATGATAAAATCAAGCATAAATTACAAAGAAAGTATATTTCAATACACTAGAAACTTAAAGATATAATCTACTTAGAATAATAAAACAATGAAAAGGAATTTAAGTCTTTTGTAATTAAGATAAATCAAGCTATATTACCAAAAGTAATAGACGGCATTATAGTGTTTGGTGGCAAACTCCTTGCAAAAATATACTGCCAATACTCATAAGCAGTCGAAGTTATTTGTGTATAGAATTGAAATGAGCTTGTAGGTGAGAATAAGCTATAATAAGGATTGCCATTTAACCAACTACCACCACATTCAAACCCATTATTAAAATAAAAATCTGTAGTTAAATTATCAGTTTTATAAATTGAATAAAGTGAGTAATAACCTGTTTTGTTTACAATTAGATTTGAAGCTCCATAAGTTTCATTTTTATCAAAATTAAGGCAGTAAACTATGTTTGAATTTGAGTTTATATTATAAATAAGCCCTGTCCCTCCTCCCCCATCTGTAAAGTCATAACCTAATGCATACCCATCATCAGTAGGTGTTGCTCCTGCAGAATCAAACAAACCAAAAATAGTTATTGCTGTATTACTATCAGGTATCTGAGAAGTTGATGTCATACTTCCATCATCTTTTATAGTAATTCCATTGTCAATTGTGTAAGTTCCACCACTAAAACCATTTAATGCAGTCCCAGCAAAATTATTATAAAATTCTGGAAACACTGTAGCTCCATCATCGTACTCTGCATAATTCGAACAGCTTGAAGTTGGGGTTAAACCACAAGGTATCTGTGGAGCTTCACCATCGTTGACTGTATTGAATAAGTTTGTAGTTGTCGGAGCAAAGCCTACATAGATTGTTTCCGATGAGCCTGCGGGTATTGCCGCTATCTTAAGCCACCATGTAGCATTGTCTGAAGTGTAGTTCTCTAGCCATGACGGTACAACCGTTCCATTGTAGTAGAAGAACTCCACATTCTGGCCGAAATTGCCTGTTGCTATTGAAGAAAAGCCAGGATCTGTTGAATTGAATACAACCATCTGCTGGAAGGGATTTGGTGTTGCTGAACTCTGACTATTAGTTATTGTTACCGGTTCATAGGATGTTAAAACAGATGGCTTTCCTGATATTGAGGTTCCTGCCACTGTTCCTGTTGTGTTAACTGTCTGCAATCCCAAAGTTGATGCCGTGTAGCTGTATTCTATGTTTGCTGAAATTGAATAGTGAACGTTGGCTGCATTGCATGCTACGTTTGGTATCAATATTGTTGCTGACTGACCGCTTTTCAATGTCACCGGATTTTTCAATGTGTAACTGGCAGTAGTAGCATTAGCACCTGTTGCCGATGTCAAGTATACTTTGCTTATTGTCAAGGAATTTGCATTGTTTGGTATCGGTCCTGCTAATACTGCTATTTTGTAGCCCAGATTGTTGCATAAGCTTGATGAGACTGTGAACGGTGAGAAACCAGAACTTGTGAATGTTATTGATGAAGAGGGATTAAAGAGTCCCATTGAATACAAGATTACTGCGACTATGACTATGATCAGAATTGCCCAGCCGTAAGTCATCATGTACTCCAGAGCTGACTGGGATCTTTTTGATTTTGTTGGAAGCAAAATATTATAACCTGGATCTCTGGAAAACGCTTTAAATGACATATTATTTATATAAAAAGAAGGGATATAAATATTTCTAGAAGAAGGAGGATAGAGTTATAAATCAAAAAGTCAATATAGGATAATTCATATAATAGAAAACTTAAAAAGCTTTAAAAACATTAGGTTTCTTTATATTTCAATCATATGGAGAAGGAAAACGTAGAAAAAGCGCTTACAGAAGTGCTTAAAGAGATAGATGAGAACAAAAAGAAGTT
>JAJZJK010000016.1 GCA_021851145.1 Nanobdellota archaeon | reverse complement strand
GGTTATGCGGCAATAAAAAAATTTTAAATTTCACAGAACTGAAAAAATCAAGCATAAATAAAATTTTTAAGGTTGATTTAGAGAATTCCTCATTTATACTAAAGATATCACCAAAATGGTACAACAGGTCTTTGCTGCGTGAGAGATGGTGTTATAAAAAACTTGGTTTTAGGATAAAAACTCCTGGGGTGCTATTTTATCTTCCAGCCTCTAATGCTATCTTTCCAACCCATGAAGTGCTCGCACTCGAATATGTAGAGGGTCAACAACTTAAACAGTCAGATTTTTCTTCAAGACTAATAAATGAGAAGGTATCTGATATTTTTATGGCAGTTCATAGCATAAATTCAAAAGGATACGGATTTCTTAATAGAAACTTTGTGGGAATGCACAAATCGTGGGTTAGTTTCTTATTAGATATAGAAAATATAAACATTACAATTTCTAAAAAATATATCGAGGAGAAAGATATCAAATGGCTAAAAAAGGCATTAGCGGATATTAAAATTAATGACAGACATTCCATTTTATATGGAGATTTCAGACCTGAAAACTTCATTAAATATAAAAACGAAATAGTAGCATTGGATTTTCAAAACTGCATCAGTGGCATGAATTTATATGATCTCGGCATAGGCCTATTCAATATTCAAAGAATTTACAAATATGCCGAACTTTATGCACATAAAAAGCTCGAACCTATCGAAAAAGCAGCTATAGTATTGTATGCCACAAGGCATGCAATCACGGTTATGGCGCATTCTTTAATGGTAGGCGATACTGATGTAGCAAATTTTGCAAGGAACCGGTTTTATAAACTGAAAAATCTATTTTGACATGATTAGCTTGGATATTTCCAGGTTTTTGGCAGGTCCGTAGTTTATCATTTCATATATGGTGCACTCAGTGCAACAAGGGCATGGTTCGAATTTGCCTAGATCATTTATGCCCATTACTGTTATCCCGTGCTTTTTATCTCCAATAATTCTTGTACTGAATATACAAGGATAGATATTTCCATCTGCATGCACAAATGCAAAATCTGTGCCTGCAGTGCATCCCAATCCTGTTTGACCTGTTTCGAGATACTGTTTCTGAAACTGCTCAAACACGTCATTTTTGCAATATTCGTGTATAAACCTTGTTATCATCCGTATCTTTTCAGGGGTCAACCCTGTTAGGATAGAACTGTCATTAAGATAATAGGTATTGCTTGCGCTTGCAATCCTAAAAGTATATGTACAACCTAATTTTTCTGCTGTGCTCTTTATAAAAAGTAATTGCGACATATCAGCATTTAATGAAGTAATAGTTGTCGAAATCATAAATGAAAAGTTTTGGTGCGATTTTGAAAAATTCGACAGAAATTCAAGAGTTTTCATTACAGCATCGAAACTCTTCACACCTCTTATTTTTTCATGAATTTCTTTTTCTCCTTCTAGTGATACCGAAACTGAGAATTTTTTAACTTTGTTGACATATTTTTCAACGATATCTTTTGTTTTTGATAGGTATGTACCATTCGTGTTAATAAGTAACCATTCAAGGTTAGGAAGGGAATTTATAATTGCATCCATAACTTTGTCAATATCATTTCTAGAAAACGGTTCTCCGCCAGTTATTGAAACCTCTTTCAATGACCTAAATTCGGGCCTGCTCAACATATGCGTATATTCATCGGGACTTGTTTTATCTACCCATTTATTATAATGTATATTACACATTATACATGCGTTATTGCAGTAATCATTCACTTCAAGACTGATTTGTTTTAGCATTAAGAAGTTAAGTTTTCTTAAAATATTTAAGACTATCGGAGTAGTAAGCTGTTTAATTTTATTTATGCAAACACATGATTGCCTGTTTTGTGTTTACGCGTGCTTTGCCCAGTTCTATAGGGATGACTAACGTTTTTGCCCCCTCATTTCCGTATTCAACGCAGATAACATCTAGCGGGCTCTCTATTATGCTAAGCAAAGGAATCAACCCTGCAAACATAACAGGTTTAAATATAACTACCAGAGAGCTTTTCTACTCGTTCGCGCTCAATCAGTATTATAACTATTTCTTTTCACAGAGCTTGACGGCATATCCAGCCAGAACGAAGGCGTCCTGGTAATAGTGGCAACAAACGCGCCTTGGATGGTGGATGCTGCCTTGAAAAGGCACGGCAGGCTCGGCAAGTTCCTTTTCGTGCCGATGCCGAAAAAGGAGGAGCGCATCGAACTATTCAAGCTCTATCTGAAGGGAAGGCCCGTAAGCAACGGCATCGACTTTGAAAAGATTTCCGAAATTGCAGGCAATTGCACCGCTTCCGATATAAAGACCATATGCGACGAGGCCGCAAAGCTTGCATGGGTTGATTCGATAGACAGGGGCAAAAAGCGCGGCATAACAATGAAGGACATAACTGCGAGCATAGGCAAGGAAAGGTTCAACGCGAGGGAATGGTACGATATGGCTAAGCAGCACATAACCCGCGATGACAAGGATCTCTACAAGGACTTCATAGAAAGCGCAGCAAGCTACGAAAAGGACTGGCAAGGTGATGTGGCAATGTACAGGTGAAAAGAAAAATCTTCGATTTAAAAGCGGGTATTTTATGGTTTGAGTTTTCAATGATTTAAGGAGTGAGAAATATGGAAGATAAACAAGCTTGGCAGGTAGCTGCGGGGACTTCGAATAGAGATTATACTGAGTTATTTTATAATTGGGGAATAGCTACTATAGGTCCGGGATTCGAAGGTGACTGGTACGAGAATAAATATGAAAATAGTGGCAAAGTTGGAGAGAGGGATAAACGTTTGCTTAAACGATTTGCAAGTGAAGTAAAACCTAGCGATTATATAATTTTGAAATTAGGTAAAGAGGCAAAAGCTATAGGAATAGTTGAGGGATATAATTTGGTGTAAAACATAGTAATTAAGTTGGCTGAGCAGCTACTGCGAAGGAAAATATAAAAGGGGTCTTCTCTGACTAATTAAAAGCAATATATAACATAATAAGGGGTTACAATGAGAGGTCTGGCAGACTTAAGGATATATTTTTATAAAGGATAATATCTTTAGTTTTCGGTTGACCTTAAACATTAACATCGCTTTTAGCCAGTATATCTAATAACTGAGTTAGGGTTTTCCCGCTGTCAATTACTGGCTTGCCTAGCCTATACCGCAAGTTATTTTTATCAAAATCCACTATTATATCATTATTCGAAGTGGATTCTTGCTCGAAGCCTTTAACTTTACCTACCCTATTCTTCAATTTTTCTCCGATATTCATGATAAATTTAGCTCTTTCTTTTATGATATTTTCATCTATAGTTTCTTGATCAGATAAGTCCACAATAGCCAGAATAAATCTGTCCTCATTCTTTATTGCGAAGTCTGCTTGTGTTGGTGTCATTTTAAATGAGTTATGTGTAGACGACTTAATCTCAACCAGAAACTTTCCTAGCTCTAAACCATTTTCTTTGCCACCCTCTATAAAATCATTTTCTATTTCGTAATCGCTGCCTATCCCTGTTCGCTCTACCTTTAAGCCCTGAGACTCTAAAACCGTCTTCATTAGATTTTCTACGCTCTCACCAACTGCTCTATTTCTTTTTGCAGATTCGCTATTATTTATCTGGGTAATGATGCCAGTTATTACAGTAATAGGATCATCTTTTAGTGATTCGTCCAACTTGCTTAATTTTTCTGAGTCTTCTCCTATTGCGGATATCAATGAAACGGTGATATTATCCACGCTTCTTTTATTTGATTCATTTGTCAAAGTCGCTTTGATTAAATCGGCAATGCTTATGTCTAAAGCGTGTAACAATTTTATTGCACTTTCTGTTTTACACATGTCTTCTAATCCCGACGCTTCTGTATTCTTGAGCAGTAATGATAATGATTTGATACCGAGTTCTCCACCCTTGTTTCTTCCTATGTTTACCCACTGTCTGTCTCCCCCTATCCTAGAAAACCAAAAAGCTTTCCTTATCTTATGTTTCTTTAAACAACTACAATTTACTTGTTCGAATTTATCCCAGTTTGTATCTTTTATAATAACGTATTCTAATAGGTATTTTAAGAATTTTATTGATTTTTGTGAACTATTCCTAGATGTATCCAGTATCCCTTTATCCTTTTTTACTATGAATGCTATATCACTTAATTCTACTTTATCTATGTGATGATTTATATCCCCACTAGAATTATACAACTGTGTTTCTTCTGGGTCTAGTAATTGTTCGATTTCATTTGTATCTAGTGATGCACTAATCTTAGTGAGCGTATCCAATAAGATAAATCCTTCCTCACCAAGCCGTGTCCAATATTCTTGTTCTTTTATAAATTCATGATACTTAGGACTCATGATAAATCCCTGTGGGAATATATCATAATAAGCTGCTGCACTTTTGTCCCATAATGACTGCGGGCAGATCGGCTTTTCATCTTTTTTATTATCTAATATAATTAGTGAGCCATCAGCAGCCATTATTGGGAAGCCTTGTAACTCTTCAATTCTACCTTTTTGTATCAACCATTTTAATAGTTCAGCATTTGCTAAGAGGTAATTATCTGTCTCATTTATTTTTTTATTCTTATCTAAAATAACAGATAGTGTTTCTTCTAGTCCCTTTTCGCTGAGACTACCTTTTACTTCTTCACTTGCGCTTGGATGTACTAATTTACTACGAATATCCTCTCCTAAATAGAATAAAATATCTTTTAATTTCTCATCATTAATTTTATCTTTAGACAATTCCTTAATCCTGCAGAATATTTCATTTTGATTTGGTATTATCTTGGAATCTTGAAAGTTAATTTTTTCTTTTTGCATGAGTGTATATGCACTATTAAGCACTGCAAATTCATCCGCATCCAGTTCCTTTTTGAAAGAATTAATATCTGTATAAGTACTTATTCTAGCTACTAATTTATCTGTGGTAAGCTTAAGGTCTTCAACGTCAAAACCTAATGCTTCCCAGCTTTTTAGGATAGCATCCCAAAGTATAACATAATCATTATCTGGAAGTTTGGGTTTATACAAATTAAAGTGCCATGCTATATTAAAAACTTCTCTAACGTTGTTAGGATCATGAGCGAATGGTATTAACGAGTCATTTAACCTGTTAAATTCTCCATCTGTATTTTTGAGTAATTCTAGTTTTTCCACCTGTTCTATAAGTTCGCTTAATACTTTTTTAAGCCATTTATCATCAAATCCTGTTTTCTGTGGCATAGAATTAAGTTTCAATAGATGGTAAGATGTATCTAAAAGGTCTTTTGGCGTTTTAGAGAGCAATTCTATAAAAAGCTCTTTAGCAAAGTTAATAATAGATTTATTTGCAATCACATCTGCAGTATTTTCTGTAGTAAGTATTATACTGTCTCTTTTCTCGGTAGGTTTAAAACTAGAGCTACTCACAATAGCAGGAAATGGAATGTTAACTGTGTCGAACATAGGAAAATAAAGGAAGAACTTAGGTATGTTATCAAGGCTTAATATGTGCTTTTTACCCTTATCATTTTTCCCTAAGAGCAACGCTACCTGTGTACCATTTTTTAGTATCGAATACACCATGATTGTGGCAGACGAAGATTGAGTCTTTTCTTCAATATTGTCTTCTAGTAGTCCATTATTACTCTTTTGAATACCACTGCGTACAAATTTAGTAACATTGCCATCTACATTAATATTTATACTCTTTAAATCCGAATTGAATGCAAATATTAACGGAGCAGTCCTTCTTAGTGCGTCTATGCCATTTTTTGCAGTAGTATGAGCATTTTGATCCACCAACTTATATTCATATTCTGTATCTTCATTTTCATTTTTGTTATCCCCGTCAAGCAAAATTTTAAAGTCTGATATACACTTTTCTGTATGTAATTTAATATTGTCTGCAGAACCATCTCTATCAATAGTTATTGTAAAATTCTTTTTTGACCCTTCTATGATAACAGCACTAATTATATTTACCTTCTTAGATAAAAGATGCGTTGAGAAAAACCCCGTACCGAATTTTCCTTTGTACCTTTGCGCATCCTTTTTGGTTGATCCGTGCCTGATGAGATGGAATACTTCCTCAAGTTCGAATGGTCTCCCATTGTGTCGAAATCTTAATATATTGTTTTCAAGACGTATTTCTATATCTATACCTTGTTTTTCAGCCTTCGAATCTAGAGCATTTTGTATCAGTTCCCATATCCATCGTTCTTGATACATATTCCTGTTATTTTCCAATTCTTCAAGCGCATTAAATATTTCCTGTGCATTATTCGCAACTAAGGCTTTTTGATCGGCTTTGGTAAATAATTCTTCCATATCCACAGAAATCACACCGCGTCTTATAGCCACGAAGGAGCCAGCTTATATCTCCTTGGTTATTACAATCTCCTTTCCTAGCATGTCTATTATTTTAACTGCAATTACTCTTTTGCCCTTGCTTATTGGTAATTTATAAGTACCTTCTACAAGATCATCCTTCTTGAACTCAAACGTTGACTTTTTTCTCTTAGAAGAGGGGTCCAATATTGCAGCTTCAGGAAATCCCAGGATACCGAAAAGTTTGTATACGTCTTTTGCACCCTCAATTTTAAGAATTTGATTATATATATTTTCCCTTAAAATAACATCATTTTCCACTCTATTACCCCTTTCTTAGTTCCGCAAATAATATTGATCCGCCAAATAATAATATTTGTGGCACCATTGTGTAATATCTACCAATCTTTTTCTTACTAAATCAAATAACTCTAAATTGATAGTAGGCAAAGCCGTAGCTAACAAATAACTTCTTGTCTTACTACGCACACCAAGAAATAATCGGCTTGCCTGTATAGCGTTAGCCACGCATTTTGTAATGCTTTTATTGTAATATAAATTTATATACTTTTGTATAATCATACTCTTCACTGTATATTATACAAACTCAGAATACGTTATTAAACTTTTCTATAATGCGCTTGCAGCTTGTTTGCTTGACTCGAAGAAGCTGTTCCATGCTCTAAAAGTCCCTAAAATTAAGACAAAAGCCCTGAGAGAGTGCCCTCTTCTCTATAAAGAAACTATTTATTAAGTTTTTTATGCGCCAAATAAACAATCAGAGATACAAACCATAGCGATAGGATAAAATAAAAAACTAATAAGCTACCATTGAAGTAGTAGCCCATCAAAGAAGCAACAGTAAGTAGGACAAAGAACCATATAAACCACAGAGCTATTTTAGTTTTCTTACTTGACTTTTTAGGTTGCTTTTGATGGAGTTCTGTTTGCTTTGCTATCATCCTCCACCAGTCCCTCCACGAATAATAACCTACAATCAAGAACAGGGCAGTCAATCCGATCGGGACAATCACAGTCCAGTTCATCCAAATCATCTTCAATTAATCTTCTGAACCCTAAATCTTTAAGCTATGTCGTAGAATTACATTTTTTCAATAAGTGACTTGTTTTTATACTTTGATTTTGGCTAAGAATAATATGTATAAATAGGAAGAAGTATAACCAAAATAATTACACACGTTTCTATAGAAGAATACATAAATAATATTGTATTATGTATTCCGAAACTTGAACCTATCACACCAGTTGAACCTGCACCGAAAAGAAAGAATATAGCTAAAATCAGAAAAATAGACATAATAACCGATGTATATTTGCCGTATTTGAACCTTTTCCAAAGTTCACTCCTTATAACATCTACAAATACTAGAACTGTTATCGAAACAAATATACTAGCCAAAGTTGCTAATACTTCTACATTGGACTCTGTAATAGCAATTTTAGGTATGTTTTCAATAAATGCGTAAGTAATTATACCACTAGCAATAATTACTGCTGCCGCAGTTATAATTAATGCCCAAATAGCTATTTTACTTGGCTTTTCCCACACTCTCTCTTAGATAAATATATAATATGATATTTATATATCTTGCTAAACTATTTTTAATGTGCCAAATATCAGAAAAATTTCAGGCCTTGTTCTTATAGCCGTAGCAGTAGTTATCCTCATTTTCTCGTATAATGCCTACATAACTGGCTACCACAAGACAATAAGCACCTCAAACTTTACCTTTTTATTCTCTGGCATATTCTGGGATTTGATAGGCATAATTGTAAGTGCCGTATTAATTGCTATAGGGCTGATTTTAGCATATCCCGAGGGTGCTAGGTGGGTTGCTAAAAGAAATTAGTGCATAACGTGATAAGTAGTATGATAAAGAGGATAAATTCAGAACAAACAATTAGGTTCTACATTATGCTTACTCTATTTGCTGTAGGCTTAGTTGTTGGGTTTTTAGCCTATTTAGAGTTTTTCTTTCTTCCAGAAATAATAACAATAGAAGTACCAAATGTCCCAATAAATAATAATACTTATCCTATTTTACTACAAGCACTAATAATAGTCGGAGGTGTTATACTAGGTCTTGTTGGCTCTATATCAATTGAAATATTTAAAAAACTAGGTAAAATAAATTCAAGCAATTTTTTAAGCGGTAGCCTATATTTTATTTTGCTATTTATATTCCTTCTTTCTGCATTTCTTATTACTTTTTCAATATTATTCTCAATAACTGGTATGTTGTATTATAGCATAGTTAATACATACGTTGTCACTCAGATAAACACAGGTATAATACATACTGAAGTAGGGGGAAATGTAATTTTAATTAACAATGCATATTTTAACAATAGCAAAAGTAATGTTATAGGTAGTATAAAAAATTATTATACTAGTTTAGTGTCTAGTACCAAAATAGCTATAGACACCTTAGTTGCAGGTTTTGTATCTTGGTTCGCTTTTGTCGGAATTTATACTGTCATTTTATTTTATACAAATATAATAGTAGTAAAAAAGCAAAATATTATTCCTCCACCCCCTCCATCAAGTCTTGTATAAATTCATAAAGTAGCGGATCCTTTTCTTTAAGGGCTACGTTGTTTTTATAAATCTTTTTATAAGGGTTCCTTACTAGAGGTTAATAGCCCTGAGAGGGGGTTGAACCCTCGACCTCCTGTTTTCTTGATGTTCTTGATTAAACTTCTTTTTAAGAAGTTTACAAGACAGGCGCTCTGCCACTGAGCTACCAGGGCGCAGCATTGCATTGTATAATTGTGCTGGAACCCTTTTATTCCTTACTGGGCTGCTGCCCGTTGAAAAGTGCTATCGCCCTTCCTATGAAGAGTATCCCTACGATGAAAAATGCCGCGGAGAATATGAGCAGAAACGCAGCAATTCCCGATGCATCGAGAGCGATCGCTCCGATTATGCACAGCACTATCCCGTATATCAGGTTGTAAACGCCACGCTCGTTTCTGTAGGCTTCCGCATCTCCTATGTTGAACATCGCGAAGCGGCCGCACTTTGTGCAGCGCATGTACCTCCTGCCGCCTATCCTTATTGCCCCTCCCTGTAGCGTAGCAGAAAGCCTGTACTGGTAGGACTTCCTGCACAAAGGGCACCTGACTCTGGCATAGCCGTACGCCATGTGGTCATCTCACGAACAGTTCGGTATATCGCAGGAAAAGCATTATTATGCTTCTTCCAGGTATGCCTGACGCCATTGAGCGTATCAGCTTGGCGTTGTGCTTCTTCACGGTTCCTGTCAGCCCTATCAGGATCGGGTATACCGCGATTGCGAGTATTATGTTGACGAGCAATGCTAGGTCGCGTTCGTGCATCGCATATGCTACCGAGTAGAGCAGCAGGAACAGTATTATTGCAGAGGCCGTGAACCTGAGGAGCTGCCCATAATGCAGCTTGACAGATAGCTGCTTTGCAAGCATGCGCACGTATATCACGTCAAGCATTATCGGGCCGAGTATGAAAAGTGCGAGCAGCAGCCCAGTTGCCTTTATGAACGGCACGAGCGCTATTACAAGGATGAACTCGACAGCCACGAAAGCAAGCTGGTACACCATGAACTTCCTTGTGTCTCCATATCCTATGAGGAGTGTGCCGGCATACGTCCCTATAACCGTGAGAAGCAGGCCGAATGTCACTATCGCGAGGTAGAATGGTGCATAAGCATACTTGTACGAAAATAGCACATGAACAGCTGGGGTCGCAGTTGACATTATCAGCACTGCTATAGGGACCAGAAACAGCATCGAGAAGTATATGCTGTT